>CABQJA010000214.1 GCA_902464345.1 uncultured Clostridium sp. | reverse complement strand
GTACTTAACCGTTTTTGTATAGGGGTAAGGTGTCACATCAATTGTAACCCTACAAAAGGAAACAGTTATTTTTTTGATAAATTCTTGTTTTTCTACCACAAGTATTGTAAGATATACTTAATTATGCATTTAGGAGGTTTGAGATGAAGAAAACAGCTCTCATTATGGCAGGCGGTCGTGGCGAACGTTTCTGGCCAAAAAGCCGTAAGAATCTGCCAAAACAGTTCTTGTCTTTAACTGGTGACGGCAAGACTATGATTCAGTTAACTGTAGAACGTATTCTTCCGCTTGTTGATATGGAAGATATTTATATTGCTACAAACCGGGACTATAAGTCTCTGGTTCTGGAACAGCTTCCGGAGCTTCCGGAGGAGAACATTCTCTGCGAGCCGATCGGAAGAAATACAGCCCCTTGTATCGGACTGGGCGCTATTCATATTTCCAGAAAATATGACGATGCCATTATGATGGTGCTTCCATCCGATCACCTGATCAAGTATAATCAGATGTTTGTTAACACATTAAAGGACGCCTGCGAAGTAGCGGAAAAGGGTCCGAATCTGGTTACCATCGGTATTACACCGGATTATCCGGAGACCGGATATGGCTATATCAAGTTTATTCCGGATCAGATGGACGGACATGCCTATGCGGTTGACCGTTTCGTAGAGAAGCCGAGTCTTGAGGTTGCCAAGGAATATCTGGCTACCGAGCAGTATCTGTGGAACAGCGGTATGTTCATGTGGAAGATCTCCACTATCCTGGATAATATCCGTCAGTTCATGCCTTCCATTTATCAGGGGCTTGAGACGATCAAGGCTTCCATCGGAACCGAGGATGCAGAATCGGTTCTGGAATCCACCTTTACCGCATTTCCATCCGAGTCCATTGACTATGGTATCATGGAAAAAGCGAAAAACATCTACATCCTTCCGGGTGCTTTCGGCTGGGATGATGTCGGTTCCTGGCTGGCTGTCGGAAGAATCCGCAAGTCCAACGAGCAGGGTAATGTCGTAAAGGGCAATATCATTACGGTCAATACCAAGAACTGTATCATTGAAGGTGGCGATAAGCTGATTGCTACGGTAGGTCTCGAAGACCTGATCATTGTAGATACCCCGGATGCAACTTTGATCTGCGAGAAAAACAGTGCCGGTGACATCAAGAAGGTACTTGAGAACTTAAAGATCTGCAACCGTGACGAATATATTTAATCATATTAAAGGAGTAAATCAATCATGAAAAATGCTTTAATTACCGGTATTACCGGACAGGATGGTTCTTACCTGGCAGAGTTATTATTAGAAAAGGGTTACAACGTATATGGTATTATGCGTCGTAAGAGTGTGGTAGACTACGGTAACGTTGATCACATCAAGGATAAGATCCATTTCATCTATGCCGATATGACAGACGTTGTTTCTCTGATGAATGCCATGAAGATTTCCAATGCAGATGAGGTATATAACCTGGCTGCACAGTCTTTCGTAGCAACCAGCTGGGAGCAGCCTCTTGCTACTGCCGATATCGATGCGATCGGTGTTACAAATATGCTGGAAGCAATCCGCAATGTAAAGCCGGAAGCACATTTCTATCAGGCTTCTACTTCCGAGATGTTCGGTCTGGTTCAGGAAATGCCTCAGACAGAGAAGACACCGTTCTATCCAAGAAGCCCATACGGTGTTGCAAAGCTTTACGGTCACTGGATCACCAAGAACTATCGGGAAAGCTACAACTTATTTGCATGCAGCGGTATCCTCTTCAACCATGAGAGCGAGCGCCGTGGTAAAGAGTTCGTTACCCGTAAGATCACCTACTCTGTTGCCCGCATTAAGCAGGGTGTACAGGATCATATCGAGCTGGGCAATCTGGATTCCAAGCGTGACTGGGGTCATTCCAAGGATTATGTCCGCGCTATGTGGTTAATGTTACAGCAGGATCAGCCGGATGATTATGTAATCGCAACCAACGAGACCAGAACCGTTCGTGAGTTCGTTGAGACTGCATTCGGTCATGTAGGAATCAAATTAAACTGGGAAGGTACCGGTATTGATGAGGTTGGTAAGGATGCTGAGACCGGCAAGGTTCTGGTTAAGGTAAACAAAGACTTCTTCCGTCCTGCAGAGGTTGATGTACTGTTAGGAAATCCTGCAAAGGCTGAAACCGTTCTTGGCTGGAAGCGTGAGATTCCATTCTCCGAATTAGTAGAACGCATGATCAAGAATGATATGGAAATTGTAGCAAAAGAAATCAAGATTGCTAATTTATAATCTGAATCTTTCAGGGACATGCAAGGTCAGCATGTCCCTGTTATTTTATTAAGGGGTAAATTATATGAAGGTATTAATTATCGGTGCTGCAGGCTTTGTAGGCACCTATTTAATCAATCATTTAAAGGATGACCTGCATTGGACAGTTGCCGCTACAAAGATGCCGCAGGAACAGATCAATATTCCGGGAATTCAGGTACTGGATCTGAATATTCTGGAACCTGATACGATTCTTCCCCTGCTGAATCAGGTTCATCCGGATGCTATTATTCACTTAGCTGCCCAGAGTTCTGTCAGCGTATCCTGGAAGAATCCGGCTTTGACCATTGATGTAAATATCAAAGGAACCGTTTATGTATTGGAAGCCGTCCGTGCACTTGACTACTCTCCCCGCGTTCTGCTGATCGGATCCGGCGAAGAGTATGGTCATATCCTTCCGGAGGAAACACCGATCCGGGAAGGAAACGCTACCCGTCCCGGCAATATCTACGCCGCTACCAAGGCGTGTCAGAACATGATCGGAAAGATCTATTCCGATGCTTATCATATGGATATCCTGTCGGTCCGGGCCTTTAATCACATCGGTCCGAATCAGGCACCGCTTTTCGTGGTCGCCGACTTCTGTAAGCAGGTTGCCATGATCGAGGCAGGACAGGCAGAGCCGGTCATTCATGTCGGAAACTTAAGTGCAGCCAGAGATTTTACCGATGTCCGGGATGTTGTCCGCGCTTATGCACTTTTGCTTGAAAAGGGAACCGCCGGTGAGACCTATAACGTAGGAAGCGGTCATGCGATCACAATCGATTCTATCCTGAAGAAGATTCTGGAGCATGCCAAGGTACCGATTCAGGTCCAGGTAGAGCCATCCAAGCTGCGTCCGGTTGATGTTCCGATCATTGAGGCTGATACCTCCAAATTATCCGGTTGTACCGGCTGGAAACCACAGATCTCCATTGATCAGACGATTGAAGAGGTACTAAACTACTGGAGAGCAGCGCTTTCCGAAACCAAATAAGAAACTAAATGATCAACATAAAAAGTCATCTGCTT
>CABQJA010000213.1 GCA_902464345.1 uncultured Clostridium sp. | reverse complement strand
ATTGCATACAGATATAAGTACCGGTAGCCGATAAATTCCATGACCGCTCCGGAAAGGATCGGAGTAATGATCTGCGCAGACATACTTGCAGTATAATAATATCCGGTGTAACGACCTGTGGTTCTCTCACTGGCCACCTCCATGATCATCGGATAAATGGTTGTCGCAACTGTACCCATACCGATACCGGAAATAGAAACCCATACATAGATCATCGGTGAATAGCCCTGCGTCAGGAAGATACAGAGTCCACCAAGACACATCAGCCCGATTCCGATATAGGTCGTAATTTTTCTTCCGATCCGACAGGAAAGTGCCGCCATCGGCATATAAGAAATCAGTGTCACCAGTGTGGCAACCAACTGGAAATTCGCAAAGCTTCCGCCACCGGCTCCCCATACCTGGCTGGCATATTTACTGAATGCGGATGTCACGGCATTCGATGCCATGAAGTAAAAGAATACGCAGAGTAGAATCGCGATCAAGGATTTCCGGACAGTCGGATCTGATTCCTTCTCCTTTCCGCCCTCTTCGGATGCATCAATTTCTTCTACCGGAATCCCCATTGCGATACTCTCCCGATGCATCTCATCGACCGCCTTTTTCTCTCGGAAGAAAAGCACAAAAACAACCGTACAGAGAACGATCAGTCCGGATACGATCAGAAAAACAGGCAGATAACTCGGATGCTCTACATCCGGAACCGTCAATGAAATGCTGACCAGCACAACGATACCGGCAGCTGCAGCCATCAAAGAATTAAAAGCATCTGCCTTCGCCCGGATTGGCCGCGGTGTCACATCCGGCATAAGTGCCACACATGGGCTCCGGTAGCTTGATAATACAATCAGTAACAGACAAAGCACACAGAAGAACATCGGCAGATTCACCAGCCGATCCGCCACTGCCAGAAGTGGAATCAACAATGCTGCCAGAAGTGATCCGATGATAATAAACGGAGTCCGTCTTCCCAGCCGACTGTGACACCGGTCACTGATGCTGCCGAAGAGCGGGAGCAGAAATAGAGCACAGACATTATCCAGTGCCATAATTGCACCCGCCAATGTATCTCCTACATGAAAAGTATCCCGGAGTATCAATGGAATGATTCCATCATATGACTGCCAGAATGCCAGTGCGCCTGCAAACGGAAGTGTTACCAAAAGCGTTCGCCGCCAATCAAGACTTCCCAGATTTTTTTGCTTTTTTCTACTCATCTTTTTCTCCATTTCTGCACAGAATCGTGCAATCTTTTATTTCTCTTACTTCCTCCTCTTATATTTTCTCTGCCCGGCTCTCCGCCTTCCCCGGCCAGCATGTAGGAATATGACTATCACAATACTCTTTCAGCCGATTTCCTGTATGCGGTGCCACAACATCCCGATAGCGTATAAGCTTTGTCTCATATGTTATGGTGCTTCCCGTGTGAAATACCAATAGTCTTCCGCCCCGATCGACTCCCGGACCGTAGCAGGCAAATCCACAGGATGGTGTATATCCCAGATCAATCCCATCCAGCCTGCCTACAAAGTCATTCTTATGATCATGTCCGCAGAATACTCCCATCACATTTCCATTCGACCACAGCAATTCAAACTCACCGGTATTAACATCCGGACTGCAGATGGGTTCCTTTACCGTAACTCCTTTGCATTCCCTGTATTCTATTAACGGAATATGCTGAAAGACCATGGACGGAACCGCAGACGGCACTCCTTCCTCATCAAAAAGCCTGTCCTTCAGCCAGATCAGGGTTTCATCTGATAGCGGTGCATAGCTGCCATGCTCTCTCTCATTTCCACTGTCCAACAGATAAAAGCGAAGTGCTTCTTGTCCATCCCGCCGCCGCACACTCAGACAAAAGGTTCCGGCTGCCGGTCCTTCCGCCGGGCAGATGCAATGTGGATTCTGCCGGTAGATTGCAGCCTGCTCCTCATTCGTCAGACCGCACTGTGCATCATGGTTGCCAAATGTAACCGCATATGGAATCCCATAATTCTCCATTGGTGTGATCAAAGTCCGTATCGTATTCTGCACCCCTTTCTCTCCGGCCAGCCGGTAGAATGGGGAGTATCCCTTCAACTGGTCTCCTGTCAGAATCACCAGATCCGGCATCGTTTCTGCAAGAAGTGCATTCAGGAGGTGCATGGTATCCTTTCTTGGATGGAGACCCTCCTGTATATCTGTCAGATGTAATACCCGAAAGGAACCGTCCTTTCGGAATTGAAGTTTTGGTTGTTCATTCATATCAAAATCTCCTTCCTTACTATCATAGTCTTCGGTGTATGTGCGTGAAATCAAAGTGCAGTAAAGGGAATGTCATTTTCTTGTAAAATATTAAAAAACAGGGTGACTCTCATCACCCTGTTTTTCTTTCTATGCGTCTATCTCATATCTGCGCAGATTATTTTCCCTTTGGCGTCCACATCCACGTCAATCTCATGTCCACCAAACACAAATCCGTCATCATACCCTATCGTGTATGAACCGTCCTGATTCACAAACAAATATTTCATATGCCCCATCAATGCCTCTGCAAATTCCTGTGGGGTAGAAAACTGTATTTTGCATGCATCCGCATTCTCCGCTAAGCCTTCCAGCGCAGCATCATATAATGCTCTATCGGCCGCAATGTATTCTCTGGCTGCTTTCTCTCTCTCCGCACCATGCTCTACCCAATCTCTGGCTACGGCCAACGGCTTTTTCCATGTTGCTTTCCTGCTCCATTCCACTTCCATATAAAGTGCAATCTGATTTCCGGCAAAGCGATAGCTTCCCTCAAAGAATCCATCGGATTTCTCTAATACCAGTTCCCCTAAGATCTCATCCTCCAGATGGATCGGAGCCAGATACTTCTCCTGCTGCTTATCCAGCTTCGTTCCGGATACATGGTCTTCCAATACCTCTTTGATATACAGATATGCAATCTCTCCAAGGGAATTATATTGCAGCCTCCCCGTCACCTTATAAATCACGCCATCCGTAAATCTCTCAAAATAATCATCATTTTCTTCCTGTGCCGCATACTCCTCACAGGATATCGGCCATGTGATCACCCTGACCTTCTTTACCATGCTACCGGCATTTATATCATAGATTGCAATGATCGGACATGTAATATTATAGTACTTACGGTTCTTGCTCAGACTTGCCGATCCGCCTTTCCCAACAAGAATATAGTACAGGGCATCCTCGCCTGCAAACTTGAAATCCTTCTGATAGACTGCATGGATATCCACGTCATTCGTATTATATTTTACTATATTTTTTGCTTTCTGCATCTTTCTTCAGTTTTCCTTCTTCTACCAGACGACTTAAGTAGGTGGCTATTTCTAAC
>CABQJA010000212.1 GCA_902464345.1 uncultured Clostridium sp. | reverse complement strand
AAACCATGCAGAAACTCTGACAATATACGACAAGTCCTTTACTTCTCACAGAAGAATGGTGTATTATTTTACAAGAGTACCATTAACAGAGATTAGGAATCAGGATATGAAGTTACGGAAAACGATTATTATAGTATTAATATGTATAACACTGGCTACCGGAGTGGGGATCGGAGTCTGCGTATTGTTAAAGCAGAATATGTTCACGGACGCTGAGGGCGGCACACAGGTAGACAGTCAGATACCAATGGCAGAGGGGAGTACCGGACAGGCACCGGAGGAAGAGGTGACGGAGCCGAAGACGGAAGAGCCGGAGGAAAAGGAAGAAGAGCTGATCCCATATGAAGATCAGGAGCTGGCAGATCTGGAGGACTATTCCAATGCACCAGCGGATAACGGACGGCCATATTATGTAAAGGTAAACCGGCTCCGGAATGTAGTGACGATCTATGCACTGGAGGATGGGTATTATACAAAGCCGGTACGGGCAATGGTCTGTTCCGTAGGCAAGAATGACGGGACACCGACCGGTACCTATCAGACATCGGATAAGTATGAGTGGCGGTTTCTGGTCGGAGATGTTTACGGGCAGTATGCATATCGCATTTCCGGTCATATTATGTTTCATTCCGTTCCGTATTATTCCATGAATAAAAATGATCTGGAATCGGCAGAATATAATAAATTAGGCGAAGCAGCCTCTCTGGGCTGTGTGCGGCTGGCAGTAAAGGATGCCAAATGGATTTATGATAATTGCCCGGCAGGAACATTGGTTACGATCTATGACAGTGAATATGCGGGACCGCTGGGAAAACCGGTGGCAGAGGTGCTGGACCTGGAGGACGAGCGGGCAAACTGGGATCCGACTGATCCGGACGAAGAGAATCCATGGCAGGAGGATGAGGTACGTATTTTAGGAGCGGGACCACGTACGATCGAGCGAGGATGTACCTTTGATCCGCTGGCCGGAGTGACAGCCGTTGACCGGAATGGAAATGATATCTCGAACAGTGTGAAGGTAATGGGAAAGGTAGATCCGGAAACCATAGGGACCTATCCTGTGACCTATGTGGTGCAGGATTTCCGGGGTGAAACGGTTTCGTTTGAAAGTGAGATCGAGGTGGCTGATACAATGGCACCGACGATCGAGCTGCTACAGGATGAGGTGACATTGAATCGCACACAGGCATCTGCGGCGAATATACAGAAAGCGATCGGAGAAGCCGTGAAGGTGACGGATGGTACAGAGAAACTGTCTGCGGATCGACTGATCATAGATGCGAGTAGTCTGGAAGGACAGGATTATGGATGGTTCCAGCTTCCGATTCAGGCAGAGGATGAGGCAGGGAACTGTTCAGAAACTGTTTTGATAACGGTACGTCTGGATCGACAGCCACCTGTGATTCATGAACCGTCCCGGAAAGAGTTTTCCGGCAGTTCAGAGGAGAGCATCCGGGAACAGCTGCTGGCGGCGGTATGGGTAGAAGATGCATATAGCGGTGTGGAGGATGTTTCTGTGTCCTGGACGAAGGAAGCAGGTGCAGATACATATACTATCCTGTATACGGCGCGGGATCGATATGGTAATGTAAGCAGTGAGTTCTTTTATAATTATGTGATTTCTTTTGGAAATGGTGAATAAAAAGATCGCCTCCGGTAACACTAGTACCAGAGGTGATGAAAATGAAAGATTCCGTAGTGAAATTTATGAGGGAAAACGGCTTTTATTTATCCTTTGGTGTCGGGGTTATCGCACTGGTCGCCGCATTGGCGGTTTACAATGTAAATACCAGTCGGAAATCACAGCAGAATCAGGAAATAAACTTAAATGAGCCGTTGGAACAGGACTTTGCAGATGCAAAGGATACGTCAGAGGATATTCAGGTACAGGAGACTATTCAGGATGGAGATCTGGATGTACCGATGGATATGTGGAAAACAGAGGAGGCTGTGGAGCCTGAGAAATCCGTTGCGGCGGAGGAGGCAAACACAGAGAATACAGAAGCTGCAGCAGTCATATCTAATCAGACAGTTGGATATGCACCGATCGATGGACTGGAATTTCACGGCATAGAAGCAGTTACCATGCCGGTTCTCGGAAATACGATTCTTCCATACAGCATGGATACAACCGTATATTTTAAAACACTTGGAACATATCGATGCAATCCGGGAATGCTTCTTCAGGCACCTGTGGGAACGGATGTAGCATCTATCTGGCATGGACAGGTGGTGAAGGTTGAGGACAGCAGAGAATATGGAACAGTGGTAAGTGTGAATCTTGGAAGCGGCTATATTGCAGAATACGGACAGCTACAGGATGTCCGGGTTGCAGTCGGAGATGAGGTTTTTCAGGACACGATTCTGGGAACCGTAGCAGAACCGACAGCCTATTATCAGATGGAGGGTTCCCATTTATACTTTGCAATGACAAAAGATGATCAGCCGATCAATCCGATGGAAGTATTGCAGGTTGAGTAAAGCGAATGAAAGCCCGGAAATACAGTATCGCCGGTGTTAAACAGCTAGGCAGGTCGTGATCTGGTTCAAATCCTGAATCGTATAATCAATGGGCATGGTATCCGGGAGCGGCTGGTGATCCGGATTGTACCAGCAGGTACGGATACCGGCCCGGATGCCACCGGCCATATCACTGGTAAGAGAATCCCCGATAATCAGCATGTGGCTCTTATTTTCAGTTCCGAGGCTGGCAAAAACAGCATCAAAAAACTGTGGAGACGGTTTCTCCGCACCAATCTCACCGGAGATGAAAACTCCATCCAGAAACGGAAGAAACCGGGCGGTCTGAAGCTTATGGTACTGGGTATCTGCCGGGCCGTTCGTAACGATATACTGGCGGTATCGGGAATGCAGCTGTTCCAGTAATTCATAGGAATGATCCTGATAAAATACGGTATCCCCCAGGCTGTACTGGTACTGGCGGTTGAAATCCGGGGCAATAGAGGTATCGACACCGATGGAAGAGAAGAACTCGACAAAACGATCGATCACAAGCTGCTCCTTTGTGATCTCGCCACGTTCCAGCCGCTTCCAGTAGCTGTCATTCAGGGCAGAATAGTCCCGGATCATCTGCTCGGTACAGGTTCCTAACTGAAACTGCGCAAAGCAGTGAAGCAGAGAACTCCGTTCTGCGGCCTTGAAATTCAAAAGGGTGCCATCCAGATCCCATAATAAAATATCAGTCATAATAAGCTCCTTTATCTGTAGATAGTGTGATCAGTATAAGCAAGATTCTATTCAGAATCCCGGATTACTTAATTAAAAACAGTATACCATAAGTGTACATATCTGTGATATATAAATTTTTACCTTTTTCTATTGTATTTTCGATACACCTGTGCTACCATATGAAATATGCAATGCAGATATAGTTCATCGGTAGAACGCTAGCTTCCCAAGCTGGAGAGGCGGGGTTGTTTTCCGCTTTCTGTCGTTTGGGGGGG
>CABQJA010000211.1 GCA_902464345.1 uncultured Clostridium sp. | reverse complement strand
CCAAAAATATTCTTTTCTGTGCCATTTATGTTTTCATCGGTGCCCTGTTTCTGATTGCGGGCGGTGCCCTGACCATTTATACGATCGGACATCCCGGGGAATATGCCGGTCTCAGAATCTTTTTCGGTGTTTTAGGTGTCAGTCTGTTTTTCGTTTTCTGCGGTGTGATCATCATTCTGTACGGAATCACGCTTGTCTGGAAAAAGCCTAAGTCCTGATCTCCGCCGGCCGGTCTGTCATTTTACTCTTTTTTAATTGGAAATCATTCTAAAATCATGTATACTGAACCTAACTATCGCAATACCTGCCCGGTGATCCGGGAGAGAGGAGAAGTATGGAACAGAGAAAGATTTATGTAATCGGACATAGAAATCCGGATACGGATTCCATTTGTTCTGCGATTGCATATGCTTATTTAAAGAATATCGAACATCCCGGCCATTATGTACCACGCCGTGCCGGTAATATTAATAATGAAACTGCATTTGTCCTGGACTATTTCCATGTGGATGCACCGGAATATCTGGAGAATGTAGATGTCCAGATGCGGGATATTGATTTCCGCGAGACGAAGGGTGTACCGGATACGATTTCCATCCGGAATGCCTGGCTGCTCATGCGGGAGCTGGATGTTGTCACACTGCCGATCACACAGGGCACTAATAAGCTGGAGGGTCTGATCACGATCAATGATATCGCCCGCTCCTATATGGAAGTGCTGGATAATCATATCCTGGGACTTGCCCGGACACCACTCAGCAATCTGATCGAGGTACTGGAGGGTACCCTGATCTGCGGTAACCCTCATGCCCGAATCATTAATGGAAAAGTTATGATTGGAGCCGCGAATCTGGATATCATAGAAGCCAGCGTGGAAGAAGATGATATCGTCATCGTTGCAGACCGGGAGGACATCCAGAGCGAAGCCATTGAACATGGAGCTTCCTGCCTGATCGTCTGTCTGAATGCCAAGGTCTCTCCGGAGATCATCCGCATGGCAGAGGAGCGTCAGTGCTCCATCATTACAACCTATCTGGATACCTATTCTGCTGCCCGCATGATCAACCAGTGTATTCCGATTAAATATTTCATGCGTCATTCCAATCTGGTGACCTTCCAGCTGGATGACTCGCTGGACAGCGCCAAGGAGATCATGTCCAAGCTCCGTCATCGTGATTTCCCGATCACCGATGATGTGGGAAACTATTACGGTATGGTTTCCAGACGAAACTTACTGGCTATGCGCCGGAAACAGGTGGTTTTAGTAGATCACAACGAACGATCCCAGGCCGTTAACGGCATCGAAAATGCAGAGATCATGGAGATCATCGACCACCACAGGATTGGTTCCTTAGAAACCATTAATCCGGTTTATTTCCGCAATCAGCCGGTCGGCTGTACCGGAACGATCATATATCAGATGTATCAGGAACAGGGCGTTACTCCGCCGAAACAAATCGCCGGTCTGCTCTGCTCCGCCATCCTGTCGGATACTCTGATGTTCCGTTCTCCTACCTGTACATCCATGGACGAGTCGGCCGCCAGAGCCCTGTCAAAGCTCGCTGATATTGACATCGAGTCTTATGCCATGGAGATGTTTGCTGCCGGCAGTGATCTGGTGGGTAAAACACCGGAGGAGATCTTCTATCAGGATTTCAAGACCTTTCAGGTGGGCGATACTGCTTTCGGAGTTGCGCAGATCAGCTCCATGAACCAGAAGGAGCTTAAGCATTTACAGAAAACGATCCATCAGTTCCTGAAGGATTCTTATCTGTCTACGAAGTGCGACATGATATTCTTTGTCATGACTAATATTCTGGAAGAATCTTCCGATATGCTGTTCTACGGAGAACAATCCGAGCAGCTGGTCCGGGAAGCATTCCGGACCGAGCCTGAGGGCAATCTCTGTCACCTGCCGGGTGTCGTATCCAGAAAGAAACAGATCGTCCCTGTGCTTGTAAGTACCTTACAACAGTGGGATAATTAACAAAAGCCCCGGAAAGCTTTTATGCTCTCCGGGGCTTCTGTTTATCTGTTGACTGTCCATCCGTCAGCTAGTTGTATACATGCTTCTTTGACTTTGACTGCATCTCTTCCTCTGAATGATTTGCAACGCACATCTTCTCATGTACCTTCTTTTTCTTCAATGGATGTTTTGGATTCTTGTCTGACATTGTCATTACTTCCTTTCTGAGATCTCTTTTATGTCATTTCAATCCTAATTTTCAAACCGGCAATTATTCAATTGCAATGTAGCTCTTTTCTTCGACTGCAGGCTTCTCTTCCTTCTTCGGGATAGTCAACTGCAGGATACCGTTTTCATATTTGGCCTTGATCTCATCCTGTGAAATATCTTCGCCAACATAGAAGCTACGGCTCATACTGCCGGCATACCGTTCCTGACGGATATACTTACCGGTCTTCTTATCTTTCTCATCCTTATCCAGACCCTTGGCCGCTGAAATTGTCAAATAACCATCTTTCAACTGAGCACTGACTTCATCCTTCTTAAAGCCCGGCAGGTCAATATCTACTTCAAAATGATCATCCAATTCTTTCACATCGGTCTTCATCATGTTCTTTGCATGCTTACCATACAATGGATTCTTCGATGGGAAGAACTCTTTTTCAAAATCCTTTTCGAATGGAAAATCCATCCAGTCATCAAATAAGCTTTCTCCAAAAATACTAGGTAACATAAGTCATTACTCCTTTCAACTGTGAACCTCCGGTTCACAAACCATATAACTTATTAGCACGATCAGAGAAATCTGAGGTGTTGAGTTTCAATATCAACATTGGAATATCGGGATCATGTTCTATTCTTTTTATCCCCTTTCCTTTGTTCTAGTTGTAATATAACACCTATTATTAGCAGTGTCAAGTGTTGAGTGCTAATTTTTTGTGAAGATTTTGTGAACACTTCTAATGCTTTCTGCTATACCGGAAATCACACTTGTCCGCCCCCTCTGCAAGTGTCCCCGTCCGTTTCAGCTCCATGCCCATGATATCCGCCAGCAGGTAATCAAATCTGCATATATACTTGGCCAGCTCCGGACATCCTTCATCCCGGCAGAGCTTCACTACTCCGCACTCATGATAGTCGTATCCGAGATCATAGTCTCCGTTTCCCGGAAGCACATCCACAACCCAGTCATTTTCAAACAGCCGTTTCCGGCTCTCTTCCGCCCATTTCAGCCGTCCCGGCAGCCGTTTCTCATCCAGATAGGAATCACCGTCTCCCAGTGATTTCTTCATAATCGCGGAATGTGCGATCGCATTATAGAACACCTCATAGTTCTCCTCCTCGGAGAGCTCGCTCCTGCGATTCAGTGCAATATAATAAATTCCCATCGCATATGCCCCGGTCATATTTTTCGCCCCGATGCCTTTCGCCCGCTGCCGTATCGCCTTATATTCTTTCCGGATCTTCCGAATGGTCTCTCCGGTTACACCCTTTTCTTTTAAATATGGTTTGCAGGCACTTCGATAAATAT
>CABQJA010000210.1 GCA_902464345.1 uncultured Clostridium sp. | reverse complement strand
AGAGCACTTGACTTTTAATCAAGTTGTCGGGGGTTCGAATCCCCCGTGTCTCATGTCAAGGACTTATGACAGGTTTGTCATAGGTCTTTTTTTGTATTTATTTGACGAGGCAGCAGTTGTCAAAGAGGTCGATTTATATTATAGTTGTAGAAGAATTTGAAAAGAGGGCGAATGAATGGAACATAAAGAACCGGAGATAATTGAAAAGTCCCGAAGCGGCATACGGAAATATTTGTACGATGTATTTAATATTCGGGATGATATGATGAGCTATGAGGAAATCGATGCCATGATGGAGGAAAATACCGTCATCCATGGAGCAAACATGTGGATCCTTATGATGGCGGCACTGATTGCCTCGATTGGATTAAATGTGAATTCAACAGCAGTCATCATTGGCGCTATGCTGATTTCACCGCTGATGAGCGGAATTATTACGATGGGTTTTTCTCTGGCAGTGCGGGATTTTTCTTTATTTAAAAAGTCATTGATCCGCTTTGGAACGCAGGTGGCGATCAGCTTAGCGGCTTCTGCATTATATTTTGTGATCAGTCCGTTAGAGACACCGACTTCTGAAATGATCGCCAGAACCAGCCCGACACTTTGGGATGTTCTGATCGCACTTTTTGGTGGTATTGCCGGAATGATTGGAAATACCAGAAAGAAAAAAGGCAATGTGATACCGGGTGTGGCTATCGCGACTGCGTTAATGCCGCCTTTGTGTACGGCAGGATACGGAATCGCATCCTTGCAGCCACAGTTTATTTTCGGTGCCTTTTATCTGTTTCTGATCAATACATTGTTTATTATGTTATCTTCTGCATTCATAGCTCTGATTCTTGGTGCACCGCGTCATACCCATATCAGTGAAAAGAAGCAGAAGCGGATCAACCGGATCATACTGGCCATTACAATCATTACAATTATTCCAAGTGTTTACATAGGTATGGTGACGGTTCGCGACTCAGTACTGGATCGGAATGTATCCGGTTATCTAAATAACGAGTTCTCATTCCCGGATACACAGCTGGTACAGAGCAGTGTGAACAAACAGGAGAAGAAGATTTCGGTTTCATTAGTCGGAACTCCGATTTCCGATGATGCGATCGCAACACTGGAAAAAGCATTACCGGATTATAACCTGGATGGTTATACGTTACGTGTAACGCAGAATTCAATTCCGGAAAACGTAGACGGCACAGAGACGGATACAGATAAAATCACGATTGCGGTTCAGGAAAACCGGATATCCGAGCTGCAGAGTCAGTTATCAGACGCAAACAAGCAGATTAAAAATATGGAAAAGGATATTCATAATTATGAACTTGCACAGGAGGAAGCGGTCGATGGTAAGGAGATTGTAAAGAAAGCACAGGCGGTCTTTACAAAAATAACGGCCGGAAGCTGCGGAGTGATGTCGGATGTACAGGGAGATTATGTTTTCTTTGTAGCAGAGACCGAAGAACCGTTAAGCGAAGAGGAAGAACAGACCATTATCCGGTGGCTGCAGACGGAGACCGGGTATGACAGAGCAGAACTGATCCGGCGGGAAGCTTCGGAGGCAACAGAAGAAGTGACATCGGAAAGTACAGAAGAATAATGGCATAGTCGCAGGAAACAGCAGACAGAATGGAGGACAGAATGGAAACATTTCGCGTGGAATTAAAAAAGGTAGTGGATGATAGTTATGATATTGAGATCGGCTTTGACCTGGAGGATCAGCTTATAAAGGATATTCAGGACGGACTGGTTGGAAGGATTCATAAATTTGCGGTTATAACGGACAGTACGGTAGAACCATTATATGGAAGAGATATTTATCGGAAACTGACCGAAGCCGGTTATCAGGCTGATTTGTTTGTATTCCCGGCCGGGGAGACAAGCAAGACACGCAGGACAAAGGAAGAAGTAGAGGATGCTATGCTTGCAAGAGGATACCGCAGGGACTGCTGTATTATCGCAGTGGGTGGCGGCGTCGTGACGGATCTTGCCGGATTTGTAGCCGGTACATATGGAAGGGGTGTTCCGTTCATTAATTATGCAACAACGCTTCTGGCAGCGGCAGACGCATCTGTGGGCGGCAAGACAGCTGTTGATACTCCGCTGGCGACGAATCTGATCGGATTGTTTAATCAGCCTGAGAAGGTATATCTGGATATTGCAACCTGGAAGACACTTCCGGCACGTCAGATGTCAAGCGGAATGGCAGAGACGATCAAGCATGCGATTCTGGCAGACCGGGAGTTTTTTGCATATCTGGATGCACATATGGAGGAAATCCTTGCCTGCGAGCAGACGGTCTGTGAACATATAGCAGAAGTGAATTGCCGTGTGAAATATCAGGTGGTTATGAAGGATGAGAGAGAAAGCGGGCTAAGAGAAGTGCTGAATCTGGGCCATACGGTAGGAAGAGCAATCGAAACGGTCAGTGATTACCGGCTGCTGCATGGAGAGGCTGTGTCTATCGGCCTGGTGGCGGAAGCAGAGCTGGCACAGAAGCTTGGATATGTTACGGAAGAAGAGAAACAGGCGGTGGTACGGCTCCTGGAAAAAGCGAAGCTGCCGGTTGCGATTCCGGAGTATATTGACCGCGAGGCACTGGTCAGAAAATTATATACGGATAAGAAAGTACGGGATGGAAAACTCCGGTTTGTGATCCAGAAAGGAATCGGAGATATCGTAGAGTTTGAACCGGGAGTGTTTGCAACTCCAATCGAGGAAGCTGTTGCCAGAGAGATTATCATGAGATTATAGAAATTAGGATGACAGGCATTGATCAAGCAAGTAACGGACCGGAAAATAACAGACGAGAAAGGAAACAGATATGGGATATTTTTATTTTACAAGGCATGGGCAGACTGTCTGGAATGTGGAAAATAAGATTTGCGGTGCCACGGATATTGCATTGACGGACCTGGGGCATCAACAGGCTGTCCAACTGGGGGAACAGATTGTGACGCAGGGGATTCACATTGATAAGATTCTGTACTCTCCGCTTATCCGTGCGGCAGAAACAGCCAGACATATTTCCGAAGTGACAGGCATCCCACGGCAGATGGAACCGCGTCTGATCGAGCAGAACTTTGGTAAATATGAGTCAACTCCCAGAAACGGAGAGGAATTCCGCAGGGCGAAGATGAATTTTATATCCGGATACGAAGGAGGGGAAACGATGCTTCACCTGTGCCAGAGGATTTATAATCTGCTGGATGATATTAAGGAAGAATCGGATGAAACCTGTTATCTGTTGGTAGCGCACAATGGAATTTCCAGAGCAGTACAGTCTTATTTTACGGATATGAGTAATGAAGAGTTTGCAGCATTCGGAATTAAGAACTGTGAGCTTGTGCGGTATGAGTTCTGAGATAGATACAGGAACTTATAAAATTGTGGGATTTATAGGCCAAATAAAAGGAAGTGAAATCAGGATATTGTACACAATGTATAGTGTACATTAGTCAATGATGTGACACCAACATTTAATAAAAAAAACGGTGTGTTACTATAGAATATTTCACCTTTAATGTTGAGCCTCTAATT
>CABQJA010000209.1 GCA_902464345.1 uncultured Clostridium sp. | reverse complement strand
ACGAGTATATGAAGAACCTGCAGATTGAGATGTTGGAAATCGAACGGGGATACGTGAAAGGACGTCTGATGGTGTCGGATAAGGTATTGAATCCTTATGGATCCGTGCACGGAGGATGTCTTTTTTCGCTGGCGGATATTACAGCCGGACTGGCAGCCTGTACATATGGAAATTATTCCTCCACCATTGATGGCAATATGGAGTATATTCTTCCGGCGATAGATACGGAGTATATTATCTGTGAAGCGAAGGAGGTCCGGCAGGGAATCCATGTTTCCCAGTATGAGGCATTCCTTTATGATGATAAGGAGCAGCTGGTAGATAAGGCAACATTTTCTTTCTATATGATGCATCGACCGGTCGCAGACAGGAAGGAATCATAAGTTATTCGTCAGGGATGGAGAGAAAGAGTCACAAAGCAGAGCCGGCTCCATACAATAAGGATAAGAAGGAGACGGATTGAAAAGAAAGGCATGGATAAAATGAAAACGAATCAGACAACAATCAGACAGATACAGGATACAGTTGCAGAGATTACGCATAATTATGAGAGCCATGATGTACTGATGGCAAAGGAGGGAATTCATCTTCCGAGCCGGGACACGATCATTCATCTGATCAAGGAGCTGCGGCGGATCATGTTCCCGGGATATTTCGGAGACGAGAATCTGGCAACCTATGTCGGGGATTATTTTGTGGGTTCTCATTTGAATCATATTTATGAGGTGTTGAAGGAACAGATTGTGACTGCACTGATTTATCAGAATACAGTCATTATCGATCGTGAGACAGTCCATGAAGA
This sequence comes from uncultured Clostridium sp., assembly GCA_902464345.1. GTDB lineage: Bacteria > Bacillota > Clostridia > Lachnospirales > Lachnospiraceae > CAG-632. Next base: position 2,792 of record CABQJA010000209.1, on the reverse strand, counting down.
AGGTCAAAAGGAAGCCGGATGTGACCGGCTGACGCCGGAACAGGCAGAGGAGAATGCAGAAGAAATCTGCCGATACTTTATCAGCCGGTTGCCGCATGTACAGCAGATGTTGTTAAAGGATGTACAGGCAGGGTTTGACGGCGATCCGGCAGCCCAGAGCAAGGAAGATATTATTATTTCTTATCCGGGACTGTTTGCTATTTATGTATATCGGGTAGCACATGAGTTATATAAGAAGCAAGTGCCGTATATTCCGCGGATCATGACAGAGTATGCTCACAGCCGTACCGGAATCGATATCAATTCCGGAGCAGAAATCGGAGAATATTTCTTTATTGATCATGGTACCGGTGTGGTAATCGGTGAGACGACAACAATCGGAAATCATGTGAAATTATATCAGGGTGTAACCTTAGGCGCACTGTCAACCAGAATGGGACAGCAGCTGGCCGGTGTGAAACGGCATCCTACCATTGAAGATAATGTGACGATTTATTCCGGTTCCAGCATTCTGGGCGGGGATACCGTGATCGGACACGGAACTGTGATCGGCGGTAATGCATTTATCACGGAGTCCGTAGCCGCAGAGACCAAGGTTATCGTCAAGAATCCGGAGATGACATTTAAGGGACCGCGGAAGAAGAACGGTGAGAACGGGACCTGGGAAATCTAGCGATTCGACCCGGCTTAAAGCAGACAGACTAGAGCCGGTTAAGCTCAGATTCATAATGTCCGGCACTCTCAGGATCACCCAGAGATTCATAGCATCGGATCAGTCCTTCCAGAGGCAGCCGGTGTCCGTAGTCCAGTGACAGGATGCTGGTTGTCTCGTAAGCGGCATTATAATACCATAAAACAGCCTCCAGATAGTCTGTACAGTTTTCGTAGTATTGACCGAGACAGGTGCAGACCTCGGAGGCACCGTCGCCGGTCGACAGGTTTTTCAGAGCCGGAGCCAGAAGCGCACGCGCATCCTGTCGGATGACGGCGCATTTCGTCAGTACACATTGTACCGGAGCCAGAAGCTCTTCCGGTAATACATCCATAGAAATCGTAAGGAAATAATCTTCTGCATTCAGAAAATCCGTATCACTTCCGGAAATGAATAATTCCTTGGCATACATGATAGTGAGGGAGGTGGACAGCTTGTGTCCATCCCGGATCAATGCCTGCAGATTGGCAAAATCTCTGGCACAGTGATTTTCGTGCGGTTTATGAATGATAGCAATCTCACTGTCATAAATGATCGGGGCGGTACGAAGCGTTTCATGCAGGGGATCCTGCCAGTAAAATTCCCGGAGACGGCGTGCCAGCTTCGGACGATATTCCTTATCATAGTTATAGGTAGTACCAAATTCTAACTGGTTGGTATAATACATCTGAACAATCTCAATCTCCGGCAGAAGAACCTTCTTCAGATCAAGAATCTTACGCTGATTTTCCTCATCAATGATCTCGTCGGCATCTGCAATGTAAATGTAATCCATAGTTGCTTTGGAAAAAGAAAAATTCCGTGCGGCAGCAAAGTCGTTGCACCACTCAAAGTCATAGAGCTTGTCCGTATAGGCAGCAGCGATCTCTTTGGTCCGATCGGTAGAACCGGTATCTATAATGATGATCTCATCAGAGAAGCTTTTCACACAGTCCAGGCAGCGGGCGAGTACCCGCTCTTCATTTTTAACGATCATACAGGTGCTGATAGTGATCATAGGATGTCCTCCTTTGTATAAAAATGCAGTATATTATTATTGTAGCACAGGGGCAGAGAAACGTAAATGTGGAAAAATGAATAGGCAATTCTGCCGGTATACAGTATAATGAATTCAATATCGTGTCCTAGCGACAGGCAGAGACAACGGTATAAAGTGTTTTTACGGGAAGGTGCACAGATGAATGAGCAATTCATACAGGGAATAATATTCGATTGGGATAAAATTGATAACGATAGCTACCTAAAGAGGATCGAGGCTTTTCAGGGAGTGAAAAAACTTGATTTCAATAAATCGATTACGTTTTTTGTCGGAGAAAACGGCAGCGGTAAATCAACTTTACTGGAGGCGCTGGCCGTAGCACATGGCTTTAATCCTGAGGGAGGGACAAAGAATTATGCTTTTTCTACGCATGATACACATTCAGAATTGTGTGATGCGATAAGAATTGCAAAGGGTTATCGGAAGGAAACGTGGGGATATTTTCTTAGGGCTGAAAGCTTTTATAATGTTGCAACGCAGGAAGAAGAATATGCAGATATAGACCATCCTTCCGCCAGATATCATGAAAAGTCACATGGAGAGAGTTTTCTCGCATTGGCACAGAATAGCCTGCATGCAAATGGGTTGTATCTTTTTGATGAACCGGAAGCTGCATTATCACCGCAGAGACAGCTTACATTGTTAATGCAGATATATCAATTTGCGAAAGAGGGAGCGCAGTTTTTTATAGTTACGCATTCGCCGATCCTGTTAGGCATACCGGATGCGGATATTTATTGTTTTGATAATGGACGCATACATTTATGCGAATATGAAGAAACAGAGAGCTATCAGGTGACGGAAATGTTTATAAACAACAGACAGATGTTGCTGGATCGATTGTTAACGGAGTAGGGAAGCTTTGGATATGCAAAATGGATAAAATATTGAAGAAAAGTACATTTGCGATATTATGAGTATAAATCATATATATTGATTGATTTTTCAAAAACAACAAGGAATATATTGGAATGCTTTAATGATATAGGAATTTGTGGGGAGGATGATACATGACATGAAATATACGAATAAGCATATAAA
>CABQJA010000208.1 GCA_902464345.1 uncultured Clostridium sp. | reverse complement strand
TGACAGCTGGCTGATCCTGCGCGGGATTAAAACGCTCGGTATCCGTATGGAGCGGGCACAGGAGAATGCCATCCGGATCGCCGGATGGTTAAAGGAACAGCCGCTTGTGGCAGAGGTGATCTATCCGGGTCTTGAGGAGCATCCGGGACATGAAATCATGAAGAAACAGGCACGAGGCTTCGGTGCAATGCTGACCTTCCAGATGAAGGAAGCAGAGGATGCAAGGGAGGTATTGAACCGGGTGCGCATGATCAAGTTTGCAGAGAGTCTTGGCGGTGTGGAAACCTTGATCACATATCCGGTAACACAGACTCATGCAGATGTACCGAAGGAAATCCGGGAGAAAAACGGAATTACGGAGTGTACACTCCGGTTATCTGTCGGAATTGAGAATGCCGAGGATCTGATCGGAGAGCTGGAACAGGTATTTCGGGGAATAGAAGGAGAAAGAAATGGCAGAACGAAATCTTGACTTTGATACAATTATAGATCGGAAGAACACCGATTGTCTGAAATATGATTTTGCAAAGCGGCGCGGGATGCCGGAGGATGTGCTTCCACTCTGGGTGGCCGATATGGATTTTAAGACCTCCTCGTATGTGGAGGACGCATTGGCTGAACGTGCAAGACATGGAATCTTCGGATACAGTGAATCGCAGACACCGTATTTTGAGATTGTTCGAGACTGGATGAAGCGTCACCATGACTGGGAGGTAAAGGAGCCATGGCTGATCAAGACACCGGGTGTGGTATTTGCTCTGGCAATGGCAGTGAAGGCATATACGGAGCCGGGAGACGGAGTGCTGATCCAGTCGCCGGTTTACTATCCGTTTTCTGAGGTAATCGAGGACAACGGAAGAAGAATCGTCAGCAATACACTGGTACTTGGCGAGGATCATAAATATCATATTGATTTTGAGGATTTTGAACGTCAGATAAAAGAGAATCAGATTAAGCTGTTTTTCCTTTGCAATCCGCATAATCCGGTCGGAAGAGTCTGGACCACAGAGGAGCTGACAAGGCTTGGTGACATCTGTCTGAAATATCGGGTTACGGTCGTGAGTGATGAGATCCATTCGGATTTTATCTTCCGGGGAAAGCATCAGGTATTTGCGGATCTGAAGAAGGAGTATGCAGATATTACGGTCACCTGTACGGCACCGAGCAAGACCTTCAATCTGGCAGGCTTACTGCTTTCCAATATCTTTATTTCGAACCGGGAGCTGCGGCATAAATTCCGGCAGCAGGTAAACGCAGCCGGTATCAGTCAGCTCAGTCCGTTTGGACTGGTGGCTTGCGAGACTGCATATACACAGGGCGAAGAATGGTATCAGGCAATGCTTGCATATGTTGCAGAAAATATTGCATTTACGAAGGAATATGTGGAGAAACATCTTCCGGGTGTGGAAATGGTTGAGCATGAGGGCACGTATCTGGTGTGGCTGGATTTTAGAAAGACCGGACTCAGTGTGGAGGAACTGGAGGATCTGATCGTAAACCGGGCAAAGCTCTGGCTTGACAGCGGTAAGATTTTCGGCAAGAGCGGAGAAGGCTTCCAGCGGATCAATGTGGCATGTCCGAGACAGATTTTGGAGGAGGCATTGCATAGGATCAGGGAGCAGTTACAATAAAAGGTATTTACACAAACACACGTTTGAAAGAACGTGTGTTTTTTCGACTGCAAAGGAGTGTGCTTCGATAAAATCAAACGGAAAAAACCTCGAAATACATGTGAATTATACGAACTTCTGCCGCTTTGTTTTTATCCTGTCAATAATTGCGGAGAATACCCCCTTTTCACTTATTTTTAATTCTACTATAATTTCAAAGGAAACAACAAATAGGGAGTAAAAAGTACAGGAGGCGAGCCATGAACGACATAAAAATAGCAATTGTAAATCATGATAAGACGGCACTTTATAATATTCAGCAATCCTTAAACGAGGAAGAACGAGTGCAGATCGTTGGAACGGCGCAGGATGGGAAGGAAGCTGTAACAATGATTCGGGAGCGGAAGCCGGAGGTTGTTGTGCTGGATCTGATCATGCCGCATCTGGATGGAATGGGAATCATGGAGCAGGTAGAATATCAGTCCGGGAGAGAGGAATGTCCGAAATATATCATTGGCATGATGCGGGGGCAGGAATGCATGTTTCGGCTGGCGGCGGAAAAACAGACTGTGGTAGGTGTCGGGCAGAATTATGCACAGGCGGAATTAAAGCATGCGATCCAGATGCTGAATAATGGGAAAAAATCAGCCAAATGGGGGGCAATCCAGAGTGCGGCGATTACAGTTGCACCGGCAGAGGACAAGCTGGAACTGGTGGTGACAGATATTATTCATGATATCGGAGTCCCTGCACATATTAAGGGATATCAGTATCTGCGCAGTGCTATCCTGATGGCGGTTGCCGATATGGATATATTGAATTCCATAACAAAGCAGCTGTATCCGGAGATAGCCCGGCAATATGAAACGACACCGAGTCGGGTAGAACGGGCAATCCGGCATGCCATTGAGGTGGCATGGGGACGCGGGCATATGGATACGATCGATGAATTATTCGGATATACGATCCATGCCGGGAAGGGGAAGCCGACCAATTCGGAATTTATTGCATTGATTGCGGATAAAATCCGTCTGGATCAGAAGATGAAGAGTGCATAAAAAGCAGATCGTTACAGATAGAATATGAAAAGACAGGAAAGATGGGGAGAAGTATGGAACAGGAAAAGAAAATGACAGTTATGGCAGCAGACCAGGATTTGATCCGGGAATTAGGCAGATATGATTTTATTTCCAGGGATGGAAGCATGGAGATTGTCGGGAAGTATCTGGATGGGGATGAACTTATGACAGCCATTATCAGACAGAGACCGGATTTGGTTGTGATGGATGCCCTTCTGAGTCACATAGATGGAATTGAGTTGATGCGGAGAATGCGGGAGGAGCATCCGGAAGTGCAGACTCGATATATTCTGCTGACGACGATCGGAAGCGAGAGTGTGATCGAAACAGCATTTATGATGGGAGCTTCCTATTATATGTTAAAGCCGTTTGATAATCAGATCCTGAAACGGAGAATGAAACAGGTTTTGAAAGCAGAGGAGGAAACAAGGGAAGAGCGGGTAGTAGAACTGGGAGAAGAACTGGCGCCGCTGTTGAAAGAACGGAATCTGGAGGGGGAAGTAACGGAAATCATAAGAGAGATCGGAATCCCGGCACATATTAAAGGATATCAATATATCCGGGAGGGAATTATGATGGCAGTGGAAGATCCGAATATGTTAAATTATATTACTAAGCTGTTATATCCGACCATTGCCAAGAAATATAAAACGACATCATCTAGTGTGGAACGGGCAATCCGGCATGCCATCGAGGTGGCATGGAGCCGGGGAAAAATGGATATCATACAGGAACTGTTCGGATATACGATCCATGCCGGAAAGGGAAAACCGACGAATTCAGAATTTATTGCACTGATTGCCGATAAACTGCGCCTGGAGTATGAGTTGTAGAAGCAAAAAATGTAGTTCCATTTACGGGGGAAGTATGCTATAATTTTCTTATTCATTTATTATTTCCGAATAAGGAATACGGGAGGGTTATTGGCATGAAAAAAGTTGCTTATATTGCGTCAGAGTGTGTGCCGTT
>CABQJA010000207.1 GCA_902464345.1 uncultured Clostridium sp. | reverse complement strand
GGTGTCATCATACCCCGGTGACATCAGAAGAACATCTCCGTGTATATTCTCCACCTTGATCCTGCTTTTCTCTGTCCGGTCTTTAAAGCATTCATTATAATAGAACCGGTTCATTGCTTTAGAACCATATCGCGGATCCTTCTTCCATGCCTTCAGAGTTGCCGGCAAATGAGAAAGTGCCTCTGCCGGTTCATACGGAACATCCTCTCCATGAAACGTAAAATAGGACCGATGCTGCCGGATTACCATGCTTTTACAGCCTTCGACCACAAAATCAAATCCGGATACCGATACAGCACAGGAAATATCCGGAATCAGGGATGCTGCTACCAGTGTATAAGCTGCTCCCAATGACAGTCCCGTCATACCGATCGAATGGATTTCAACCGGACAATCATTCTGAAGCCACTTTACAGCATATTCCACATAGTCTACCGGAATTGCCACGGTATCCTTCGGCAACGGTTTCCACAGATAATAGCCCACCGCCAGTACACTGAAGCCTTCTCTCGAAAGTATTTCCGCACGTTTTTCCACGAACTCCCTGCCTTCACCGCTGCCGCCTACCAGAATAATTGCCCGGTCCGCGTATTGTTCGCCCTGATAAAAGCTGCCGAGAAAGCCCTCCTTCTCCAATGTACATCTGTAATCTGCCTGTCTTGCTGCTACCTGTTTCATATGATACCCCTGCCTTTGATTTTATGTGATTCGTTATCTATTCGCGTTACATACTTTGCCGGTCATTGATTTTTGGCCGTTAGTATTTGTTTATTTGCATTAGCATTCACTAACTTTTATCGTATCATAGATTAAGGCTGAATTCTACTATTTTTCCAGTTTCATCACCAGAATTTTATTAGAAATGTTCCGAACGACCGGAATCTTGTTTAGCAGCTTGTAAACCGGTATAAATTCTGCCATTCCCTCTGTCAGACTATGCTCTTCCAGACAGTTATAGCCCGGCAGGAGTGCTTCCATCTCTTTTCCACCGGCAATTCCCCAGGTAAACTTCGCCTTACTGCCCTCGATGGATTTCTCCTTAAAATGCTTCGCCATCTTCGGCGACATGATTTCTACCAATACCGTTGCCTGCGGAAAACGTTCGGAAATGATCCGGAAGATTGTTTTTACGTCCTTCTCTGACAGATACATGGTAAGTCCTTCTATAATGATCAGCACCGGTTCGTCTGTCTGTTCGATCTGTGTTGCCCAGGCCGCATCCATAGCTGAGGCCGCGATCTGGGAGATCACTCCGTCCTCCTTCAGAAACCGCTGCCGTACCTCCATGGTTTCCAGCAGATCCAGATTATACCAACGCTTGTAATGTCCCTCATTTCGATAACATCTGGTATCCATGCCGCAGGCAATATTCACTACAACTGCATTGGAATGCTCGTTTAAATAGTTTCCTACCAGCTTATCCAGGACGATGGTTCTGGCAATCACGCCGCTTCCCATCGCTGCATCCTTTTTTGCTAATGAGAAATCGTAATCCAGCCGTTTTACAATCTCCACTGCCTTTTCATCCCGGATTGCCGGCTTCTCCTTCTCCGTTTCCGCAGCTCTGGCATACAGAGTCTGAAGCATGGTCTCCGGCACTCCTTCAATACTTACCTTTGTCTTTCCTTCCAATTCTTCCTTCTGATTCATTGCTGTTTTCTTCTGTTCCATTGTTTTATCTCCTTCGATTTTATTGTGATCACATGACATAACACTTGTGATTTTTTGTTATGTGAATAAGAAAAGATGCATTTCACATTTCGTGAAATGCATCTTTTCTTAAATTCTCTATTAAGCTCTCTGTCCCGCCATTGGCGTGGATTCCTATCTTCTCAGATAGATACCTGCTATATTCCATATCGTAATTTCCCTTTATGATTTCCATAATGCCTGCCACACGATTTCTCGCCAGAATCCGCATCAGACCTTCATCCGGCGGAGTTCCCAGCTGACTCGTATAGTATGTCTGAAACGTGCGAACCATTGCCTCCTCTACCTGACAATGATAGTTCTCGTAACAGCTGCCTTCCGCCTTCTCCATAACAATAATGGCTTCTTCCCGGTACTGCAGGATAAATTCCATCATGATCCGATCCGGATCCACCGCCTGCAATTCCTGTTGCAGCTCCTGTTTCGCTGCACATTTCCCGCCTGCTGCCTGCTGCGATTTCTGCTCCATCTCCTGCTGTAGCAATTGTATCTGCATTGCCTCGTATTTTTGCACCAGCGGTTCTAAGATTGCCTTCAGGATCGCTTCCTTTCCATCGAAATAGAAATAGAATGCTCCGGTCGTCACGCCCGCCTGCTCGCAGATCTGCCGAAGTCCGGCTCTCTGAAAGCCATACTTCAAAAACTCCTGTCTGGCACTGCGCTTCAGCTTTTCAATCGTTTCTGTTTTTTCTTTTTCATCGATTACTTTTCTCATAACATCTGTTATGTTAGCATATTCTAACCCACATTGTCAAGCAATCAACAGATTAGCAGCAATTTATAATTTTCCTTCACAAAAGATTCCGAAGTAACACAATTGCCGCCAGCGCAAGTCCGGTCAGAACAGCTCCCGCAATCATCAGATTTCTATGAAATATTCCCGTGCTCCTCGCATAGAATTCCTCCGGTTCCTCCGGATTAATATGCAGTAGTACCCGGTCGCCTGCCTTCACGATATTTCCGGACGTATAGACCTCATCGCAGACCTCATACACCCCGCCTTCAAATTCATATTGAAATACCGGTGCCGCCACAATCCGCTCATTCGGATGGCTGGCAGCCCGATTCCACATACTTTTCAACTCGGTACAGGTACCTGTTACCGCAACCGTACAATGCTTTTTCCGCAGACTTCTCCATATAACATTTTCCAGAAATAAAACAAAGGATGCGATCAGGAACAGTCCTAAAAATAAAATTCCGTAATATATGCCACTATTCTCAACCGGTCGCCCAGCAATTATCTCCGGCAGCTCAGAAAGCAAATATTCAATCTTTCCTCCCGCCTGGAGACATCCTGCTGCAATCAGACCAACGGATAGCAGCATTAACATCACAAGCCCCACAGGAAAAAAGCAGTAGGACCTGTGCCGGCGAATCTTCTTTATAAAGGCAGCTCCCATCACACCCATAATTCCCAGAAAAAACTGTCCCGCTCCGATCAATAGCATAAATTCCGACAGATACCCGCCTGCCGCCAGTGCCATAACCACTACAGAACCGATAAACCATACCAGAAAAATAATCCCCACAACCGGATTGTTCCTTGCAATTCCTGCTTCTTCCTTGTCTTTTTCCATAAATATCCTCCTCTTTAACCCCTACGACAGCCTGCCGTTCTCCATCTCATATACGACATCTGCCACATTCATTGTCGATACCCTGTGTGACACCAGCACTACCGTCTTTTTCTGTGCCGACTCTTTTAAAGATTTCAGAATAATGCCTTCATTTAATGAGTCCAGATTGGACGTCGGCTCATCTAACAGGAGCAGATCCGTATCATGAAGAAATGCCCTTGCTATCCCGATTCGCTGCTTTTCACCGCCGGACAGGGTGTCTCCAAGTTCTCCAACCTCCGTATCATAGCCGTTCGGAAGCGTCATAATAAAATCATGAACAGATGCCTTTTTCGCCGCTTCCATGATTTTCTCTCTGGTTGCCCCCGGCTTTGCGATCGCAATAT
>CABQJA010000206.1 GCA_902464345.1 uncultured Clostridium sp. | reverse complement strand
ATATTGTACTTTTTATGGTCATTTGTTATGATTGATTTATTAATTTTGTAATACTTTGGTAATAATTAAGGATGAAGCAGAATGGAGAATTGTAAATATGCGGGGAGATACAGATAAGATACAGGTTCCACCGACCAATCGTCAGACCGGTCAGGAACGGATGAAGCATGCATCTGCCGGATTGAAGATGCCGGGCTCGGATGTCAGTGTAGAGTCCAGAGTGCGGGAACGACAGAGACAGCAGGAGCAGATGACGCGGGAAGAGATGGAGCGCAGGAGGAAGGAGACCAGAAAAAGGCAGCTGGAATCCGGGCGGACAGCATATGAAGGTGACAGAATAAATCGCGAAGAGGAAACAGGAACAATGAGACAGGAAGAAAAGAAAGTATTATCCAAAAAAGAAAGAGCTTGGAAGAAGAAGATTAAGAAATTATGGCTGATACTGGCAAGTGAGGTGATCGTACTTGCATTGCTGATGGTCGGCTTCGTAGTGAATTATGTGAATTCAAAAATGAATCAGATGAACATCAATGAACTGGATGAGAATGAGATCCTGATGAATGAAGGACTCTCTAATGTGACGAAGGAAGAATATACCACGATTGCATTGTTTGGACTGGACTCCAGAGATGTAACCAGTGATAAGGGAAATCGAAGCGACTGTATTATTATCGCTGCAATTAACAATAAGACCAAAGAAGTACGACTGATATCTATTTTCCGTGATACCTATCTTCAGGTTGCAGACCGTGGCGGTGATTATGACGGAGTGTATACAAAGGTGACACATGCCTATGCATATGGCGGTCCGAAGGCGGCAATTGAGACCCTGAATAAGAATCTGGATCTGCAGATTACCGAATACGCCACCGTAAACTTTGCTTCCCTGACCAAGGTGATCGATGATCTGGGCGGTGTAGTTGTCAATGTAGATGAGGACGAGCGTCAGTCGATTAATATCTGGCTGCCGGAGACTGCATCCATTGCAGGCATGAGCTATACCAATGTATATGAGACCGGTGATATTGTCCTGGATGGACTGCAGGCAACTACCTACTGCAGAATCCGGAACATCGGCCAGGGTGATATTGACCGTGCGGGACGGCAGAGAGAAGTGATCGGAGCGATTCTGGACAAGGCAAAGCAGTCAGATCTTGTAACCCTGAATAAGGTGATCGATGATGTACTGCCGGATGTATCTACCAGTCTGACAAAGAAGGAAATGCTTGGTCTGTTATCCGGTGTATTTGACTATACGATTACAGAGGGAGAAGGCTTCCCATTTATTTATAAGCTGACTACGGTTGACGGGCTGTCAGTAGAGGTTCCGGCAGAGCTTGACAGAAATGTAGAGCTGCTGCATCAGTATTTATATGACGCAGTGATTTCAGACTCCACGGTTTCCGCATCCACGGATACCGCAACGGATGAAAATGGCAATCCGGTAACAAGCAGTACGGCCGGTACAACCGAACAGGTGGATGAGAGTAAACGATATGAGCCTTCCTATGAAGTTCAGAATATCAGTGATGCAATTAAGGAATATACGGGAGTGGAAGCACCGGAGGATCCGGATTTCCGCGGCGGCTTCTAAAACAGGACTGAAGGAGTGAAGCGGTATGCAGACAGAGGAATTAAACTTCAAATCAGCGGACGAGGTAACAACGATTCATGCATTGTGCTGGAAGCCGGAAGGAAAGCCGAAGGCAGTGGTGCATATCTGCCACGGTATGGTGGAATATATTGAGCGTTATGAGCGTCTGGCGGAGTCTCTGTGTGAACAGGGCTATGTAGTATATGGAGCAGATCTGCTGGGACATGGGCGGTCTGTAGTAAATAAGAACTGTTACGGTTATTTCGGAAAGAATAACGGTAACTGGAAGCTGTTGTCGGATATTGTCATCTTACAGGGACTGGCAAAGCGTTCCTATCCGGGACTTCCGTATTATATTCTGGGACACAGCTTTGGCTCATTACTGGTCAGAGAGTTTGTGGAACGGTTTCCGGACAGCGTTGATGGTGTGATTTTACTTGGCACGATGTATAAGTCGAATCTGGAGGCCAGACTCGGAAAGCTGATCTGTGATTTTCTGGCGGCAGTGAAGAAAGATGGCTATCGTTACAGAAGTACCTTTATGAATGATCTGGCAATCGGTTCCTATGATAAGCATTTCAGAAATGAGAATCTCCGAAACAGCTGGTTATCCAGAGATAAGCAGGAGGTTCAGCTGTATAATGCGACACCGGAGTGTAATTTTATTTTTACGGTCGGTGCATACCGGGATATGATGACAGGACTGCTGGAGGCCAATAATAAGAAGAATCTGGCAAGGCTGCGCAGAGATGTTCCGATTCTTCTGATGTGCGGTGACCAGGATCCGGTAGGAGATTTCGGAAAGGGTCCGAAGCATCTGTATAATATCTATAAATCTATGGGCCTGGATTGCAGGCTGCGGATCTATAAGGATTCCAGACATGAGCTTTTAAATGATCTGGAGAAGGAAAAGGTGTGTCGGGACATCCTGAAATGGCTGGATCATTATGTAGATAAGAAATAAAGCAGGGATTAGTATTATGACGGATAAGAAACGACGGATATGCATAGTAGTTCTGATCGCAGAGATTATAATTATAATCGGTCTGCTGGCAGGAATCAGTATGACCCGGAGTCATTCGAAGGCACTGCTGTTTGAAATACCGCAGGAGAAGCGGACTGTGGCAGCAAATTATGCGGTAGAGCCACTGGCAGAGGATAATTACTGGAAGTTTGTAAATCAGAGATTTATTCTGGTGTATGATGATGCAGGTGTGCTTCAATGGGTGAAGATTGACAACGCATTTGGCAGAAATACGTATGATTTTGACTCGTCCTTACAGGATCAGGGGAATTATAAATATTATACGGAAGACGGAACCATTACCTCCACCGTAGGAATTGATGTATCAAGATATCAGGGAAAAATCGACTGGGCGCAGGTGAAGGCATCCGGGGTTGATTTCGCATTTGTGAGAGTCGGTCTCCGGGGCTATGGAAACGGGGCGCTGGTTTTGGATGATACCTTTGATTATAATGTTTCGGAAGCATTGAAGCAGGATCTGAGTGTGGGTGTTTATTTCTATTCACAGGCCATATCCTATGAGGAAGGTGTGGAAGAGGCACAGTTTGTATTGCAACAGGTAAAGGCATATAACATTAATCTTCCGATTGTGCTGGATACGGAGGATACGATGGATGAGTCGGCAAGAACCGGCAGTCTGACACCGGAGCAGCGTTCTGAGGCCTGTCGCGGATTCCTGGAAACAATTCAGGCAGCAGGATATCAGACCATGATCTATGCCAATCTCAGATGGATTGCACTGGAGCTTGATCTGACACAGCTTTACGGCTATGATATCTGGTATGCACAATACGCGAATGAACCGGCATTACCATATCAGTATAAGATATGGCAGTATACCAACGAGGGAACGGTTCCCGGAATTTCACAGCCGGTAGATCTGAATATCGGATTCAACGGGTTTGGAAAGAAGCAGTAAACATAAGAATAACGAACTATATAAGAACGAAAAAGAGAGAAAAAGAAGCCATATCCAAAGGATATGGCTTCTTTTCTCTTCATGATCAATAAAATCAAAAAGACTTCATTTGAGTTGTAGTAAAAATAGGCATAAAAAAATAGCGGAAGGGAGATTCGAACTCTCGACACCACGGGTATGAACCGTGTGCTCTAGCCAACTGAGCTATTCCGCCATATAGGTTGTGTCAAAATGGGACCTACAGGGCTCGAACCTGTGACCCTCTGCTTGTAAGGCAGATGCTCT
>CABQJA010000205.1 GCA_902464345.1 uncultured Clostridium sp. | reverse complement strand
CGTGTCTATTTCGCAGGATTTCCATTCCTATTTATATACAACATTCTTTCAACCATGTTTACGTCCATCGGTGAATCGAAAATTCCGCTGGGGCTTTTGATATTTTCCTCTGTTTTAAATGTTTTTATGGATCTTTGGATGGTGGCCGGTCTTAAACTCGGTGTGTTCGGTGCAGCCCTCGCAACTCTTATTGCACAAGGGATTTCTGCGGTACTTTCTTTTGTGCTTTTCATTTCCCGGATGAGGCGGTATAAGAGTGAGTTTAGTCGTTTTGACAGGCAGGAGTTACATTCAATGCTGCGGATCGCTGTTCCGTCGGTTCTCCAGCAGTCTACAGTGTCAGTCGGTATGATGATAGTACAAGCGGTTGTAAATCCTTTTGGTACACAGGCACTTGCAGGTTATGCGGCAACAATGAGAGTGGAGAATGTTTTTTCTTTGATATTTGTGTCCATCGGAAATGCAGTTTCACCATATGTTTCCCAGAATCTTGGAGCAAAGAAAACGGAGCGCATCAAGAAAGGATATCATGCTGCGCTGATATTAGATGCATGCTTTGCGATTCTTGCGTTTATAGTTATCGAAACATTGCACACCCCAATCTCTTCACTATTTCTGGGCAAAGATGGGACAGCAATAGCATATCAGGTGTCCGGTGATTATATGAGATGGCTTGGTTATTTTTTCATCTTTATGGGTATTAAGATGGCAACAGATGGAGTTCTTCGCGGACTCGGGATTATGCGTCCGTTTCTCATTGCGAATATGGTAAACCTTGCTATCCGGTTGTCGGTTGCTTTGATTTTGGCACCACGTTTTGGCATTGCATTTGTCTGGCTTGCTGTACCGGCCGGCTGGCTTGCAAACTTTCTGATTTCCTATATAGCACTCCGAAAATCATGGCCACTAAGAGATATGTAGATTTTTGCTGGATTTATAGAAACAGTCAACTAAAGGACATATGAAAATCATAGAGTAAAAACAGGAGGAGTCGGTATGTCACAGGTTACCAAACGCGCATTGGAGCAGTCGCTTAAGAATCTGCTGTTAAAAAAGCCATTAACGAAGATCACGGTCACCGATATTGCCGAGGATTGCGGCATTAATCGGATGACCTTTTATTATCATTTTAAAGACATCTATGATCTGGTAGAGTGGTCCTGCCTGGAGGATGCCCGCAAGGCACTGGAGGAGAAGAAGACATATGATACCTGGCAGCAGGGCTTTCTTCAGATTTTTGAAAAGGTGAAAGAGAATAAACCATTTATTATGAATGTGTACCGGTGTGTGCATCAGGAGCAGGTGGAACGGTATCTGAAACCATTGGTGGATCAGCTGCTTTTGGACGTGATCAATGAGGAAGCGGTCGGAATGACAGTGCGGGAAGAAGATAAGGAGTTTATTGCACAGGTATATTCCTATGTGTTTGTCGGACTGATGCTGGACTGGATCGAGGCAGATATGAAGGGGGATCCGGAGCAGCTGGTGGAACGTCTGGCAAAACTGCTCAAGGGGAATATTGCAGTCGGACTGCAGCGATTTAAGATCTGATTTTATCAATTTACCCGATCTGATAAAAAACTATGCAACCGTCAGGTTCTGCTTAGTGTAAATAATATGAATGCGGATATAATGAAAACAGAAGCGAAAACAGAAGCAAAGAGAATGGAGGTTTTCATTATGTATTATTCTGCAGGAACTTATGAATCATTTGCACATCCGGAAAAACCAAAGGATGTGGACAAAAAATCAGCTTATATTATTGGTACAGGACTTGCCGGCCTTACGGCGGCATTTTATCTGGTACGGGATGGACAGATGAAGGGAGAGCACATTCATCTGCTTGAGAAACTGGAGCTGGCAGGCGGAAGCTGTGACGGACGAAAGGATGTTACAAAGGGATTTTTCATGCGTGGCGGCCGGGAAATGGATAACCATTTTGAAGTCATGTGGGATATGTTCCGGGATGTGCCGTCACTGGAGACACCGGGAGTATCGGTTCTGGATGAGTATTACTGGCTGAATAAGCACGATCCGAACTACTCGCTTTGCCGTGCAACGGTAGATCGTGGTGAGGATGCACATACAGATAAGAAGTTTAATCTGGATAAGGAGTCTGCACTGGCATTGTCCCAGCTGTTTATTACACCGGAGAAGGATCTGGAGGGAAAGAAGATATCGGAGGTGCTTCCGGATTCCTTCTGGGAGACGAATTTCTGGCTGTACTGGCAGACCATGTTTGCATTCCAGCGTTGGTCAAGCGCCTTGGAAATGAAACGGTATCTGTGCCGCTATGTACACCATATTGACGGACTGCCGGATTTCAGTGCCCTGAGGTTTACTAAGTTTAACCAGTATGAGAGTCTGATCATGCCGCTTGTGAAATATCTGGAAGATCATGGTGTCCGGATTGAATATGGCATGGATGTGAAAAATGTTATAATTGAAACAGTTGGCGACAAGAAGATTGCAAGGCAGATCGTATACGTGAAGGACGGAGCGGAGCAGACGATCGATCTGATCGAGGATGATCTGGTATTTATTACAAATGGATGCTGCACAGACTCTACCTGCTATGGTGATCAGAACCATGCACCGGATCTGTCAAAGTTAAGAGACGGATACGGAGAGTCCTGGGATATGTGGAAGGCAATTGCCGCACAGGCAACCCATGGAGAGTTCGGTAATCCGGATGCATTCTGTAGTAATATCGAAGCAACGAACTGGATGAGTGCAACTGTGGCAACCTCCGATGAGGAAATCATCCGGTATATCATGAATATTTGTAAGCGTGATCCGAGAGAAGGAAAAGTAACAACCGGTGGTATCGTAACGGTAAAGGACAGCACAGATAACTGGTATCTGTCATGGACGATCAACCGTCAGCCACAGTTCAAATCGCAGGATAAGAATATGGTGCTTGTCTGGTTGTATGCTTTGAATACCAATAAAGAAGGTAATTATGTAAAGAAAGCAATGCGTGACTGCACCGGTGAAGAAGTCTGCCGTGAATGGCTGTATCATATTGGTGTGCCACAGGACAGAATCGATACACTGGCAAAGGATGCTTGTAATACAACCACCTGCTTTATGCCGTATATCAATGCTTTCTTCCAGCCGAGAAAGAATGAAGATCGTCCGCATGTTGTACCGGATGGATCCGTAAACTTTGCATTCCTTGGACAGTTTACAGAGACTCCGCGGGATACGATCTTCACAATTGAGTATTCTATGCGTACCGGTATGGAAGCTGTATATACATTACTGGATGTTGACCGTGGCGTACCGGAGGTCTGGGGCAGTAAATATGATGTCCGTGAACTGCTGCGTGCATGCTATTATGCCATTGACAAGAAACCGATTACAGACATTAAGTTATCTTTCAAGGAAAAAGAAATGCTTAAGGTGGTATTGAAGAAAGTGCGCGGAACCGATATCGAGATACTCTTAAAGGAAAGCGGATTGATTGAGTAAAAAATTGATGTGGCGGGCATCTCTGCGATTGCAGGGGTGCCTGTTTTTGTGTGCATGATTGCTGGCACGCGATACGGAAACCATCATGGCGAAGAATGCGTGTGACCGGCAATGCGACTGCCGTCCTGCGATACAGTAAGTATTGTGGCGGAGAAAACGTGTAACCGGCAATGCGACTACCGTCCCGCGATACAGGCAGCAGTGCAGGACGCGCTCTCGCTCAAATCGGAACATAGCGGCACATAAGATGCCGAAGGACGGCATCTAAGTGCCGATGTTCCTACATGGTCCTGCCACTTGCTCCTGTATCTTGGGACTAGCTGGGCATGCGTAGCTTTAGAATCTGGCATGTGTGGGGCTGACGGGGCATGCACAGATTTTGCTCCATCGGGTTCTGCCGGTTGGGTGTGGTGCGGATAG
>CABQJA010000204.1 GCA_902464345.1 uncultured Clostridium sp. | reverse complement strand
AATTAGAGGCTCAACATTAAAGGTGAAATATTCTATAGTAACACACCGTTTTTTTATTAAATGTTGGTGTCACATCATTGACTAATGTACATTATCAAAAAAATAACTGTTTCCTTTTAAAGAAAAAAATGCTAAAATAGCCATGGAAAGTATAAGTGCCGAAAGGAGATTATGACATGAGTTATATGGAAAACTATAAGCTTTGGTGTGAGGATTCCTATTTTGATGAGGATACAAGAAAGGAATTACTGGCAATCAAGGATAATGATGATGAGATTAAAGAACGCTTTTATAAAGATCTGGAGTTTGGTACCGGTGGTTTAAGAGGTATTCTGGGTGCCGGAACCAATCGTATGAATATTTACACTGTCAGAAAGGCAACGCAGGGTCTGGCAAATTATATCAAGATCGCAAAGGGAGAAGAGAAGGGTGTTGCAATCGCATTCGATTCCCGTCGGATGTCAACAGAGTTTGCAGATGTAGCTGCTCTGTGTCTGAATGCAAACGGTATCAAGGCCTATGTATTCCCTTCTTTAAGACCGACACCGGAGCTGTCATTTGCAGTCCGGGAGCTCGGATGTATTGCAGGTATTGTAATCACAGCCAGCCATAATCCGCCGGAGTATAACGGATACAAGGTATACTGGGAGGATGGCGCACAGATTACACCTCCACATGATAAGAACATTCTTGCAGAGGTAGCCAAGATCACAGATTTCCATGATGCACTGACCATGGAGAAGATGGATGCACAGGTAGCAGGCCTTTATAATGTGATCGGCTCCGATATGGATGATAAGTATATGGCAGCACTGAAGAAGCAGATCATTCATCCGGATATGATCAAGGAAGTCGCTAAGGATATTAAGATCGTATATACTCCGTTACATGGTACAGGAAGTATTCCGGTTCAGCGTGTATTAAAGGAGCTGGGCTTTGAGCATGTTTACCCGGTACCGGAGCAGAAGCTGCCGGATGGTAACTTCCCAACCGTATCTTATCCGAATCCGGAGGATCCGAAGGCATTTGCACTGGCACTCGATCTGGCAAAGAAGGTAGATGCGGATATCGTTCTGGCAACCGATCCGGATGCAGACCGTCTGGGTGTTTACGCAAAGGATACCAAGACCGGAGAGTATGTAAGCTTTACCGGAAATATGTCAGGTATGCTGATCTGTGAATATATTTTAAGAGAACGTAAGGCAACCGGTACCCTGCCGGAGAATGGTGCATTGGTTACCACAATCGTAACCACCAACATGACATTCCCGATCGCAGAGGATTATAAGATGAAGCTGATCGAGGTTCTGACCGGATTTAAGTATATCGGTGAGCAGATCAAGCTCTTTGAGCAGAATCATACATATGAGTATGTATTTGGTCTGGAAGAAAGCTATGGCTGTCTGGCTGGTACACATTCCAGAGATAAGGATGCCTGCGTAGCGGTTATGATGCTTTGCGAGGTAGCAGCATGGTGCAAGAAGAACCATATGACCCTGTGGGATCAGATGATCAATATTTATGAGAAGTATGGTTATTATAAAGAAGGCTTACAGACAATTACCTTGAAGGGTATTGACGGTGCAGAGCAGATTCAGGCTATTATGAATGAATTACGGACCAATCCACCGAAGAGCTTTGGCGACCTGAAGGTACTGGCTGTCAGAGATTATCAGGCAGATGTCCGTACTGATTGTGAGACCGGTGCAACATCATCGACCGGACTTCCAAAGTCCAATGTTCTTTACTGGGAGCTGGACAACAATTCATGGTGCTGTGCAAGACCATCCGGAACAGAGCCTAAGATTAAGTTCTACATGGGTGTTAAGGGCAGCAGTATTGAAGATTCAGAGCAGAAGCTGAAGGCATTAACAGATGCATTAATGTCACATGTACAGGCATAATAAATAACATCGGAACATAAAACAAAAGGAAAGGGCTGTGCTTTTCAACAGCCCTTTCGTGATATCAGATTGAAAAGGAGGAAGAATTATGTGTGGTATTGTGGGATATGTTGGTGAAGCACAGGCGGCACCGATTCTGTTAGACGGACTGTCGAAGCTGGAATACCGTGGCTATGATTCTGCCGGCGTTGCCGTTTTTGACGGCGAGAAGATCAATGTGGTGAAGGCAAAGGGACGTTTGCAGGCACTGCGGGATCTGACGCAGGATGGAGCAGGCTTAAAGGGCTCTGTGGGAATCGGACATACCAGATGGGCAACCCATGGTGAGCCATCGGTGATCAATGCACATCCGCATTATAATCAGAATCATACAATTGCCGTTGTTCATAACGGTATTATAGAAAATTATCAGCAGTTACGGGATAAGCTGATTTCCAAGGGATATCAGTTCTGTTCGGAAACAGATACAGAGGTAGTAGCGCATTTACTGGACTATTATTATAAGGGAGATCCGAGAGAGGCTATCTTTAAGGTACTGCATCGGGTGATCGGCTCCTATGCATTCGGAATCTTATTCCAGGATCATCCGGGAAAGGTCTATGCAGTCAAGAAGGATGCTCCGTTGGTTGTAGGTGTATCGGACGAGGGCAATTATATCGCATCGGACGTACCTGCGATTCTGGAACATACCAGAAAGGTTTATTATGTAAATAATTATGAGCTGGCAGAGCTTTCGGAGAAGGAGGTTCATTTCTTCAATCAGGACTGCGAGGAGATCCAGAAAGAGCTTTCGACTGTAGAATGGGATGTGGAAGCGGCAGAAAAAGGCGGCTATGAGCATTTCATGCTGAAGGAGATCTATGAGCAGCCGAAGGCGGTCGAATCTACGATCAGTCCGCGGATCAAGGACGGACGGATCGTTATTGATGAGCTGAATATGACAGAGGATGAGATCCGGAAGGTAAGCCGGATTTATATCATCGGCTGCGGTTCCGCGTATCATGTCGGTATGGTCGGAAAATATGTACTGGAAAAGATGACACGGATCCCGGTAGAGGTAGATCTGGCATCGGAATTCCGATATCGGGATCCGATTCTGGAGCCGAATGCCATGGTAATTATCATCAGCCAGTCCGGAGAGACTGCAGATTCACTGGCGGCACTTCGGATGGCACAGAGCCTTGGCGCCAAGGTGCTGGGAATCGTTAACGTTGTCGGAAGTACGATTGCCAGAGAAGCAGATAATGTCATGTATACCTGGGCAGGACCGGAGATTTCGGTAGCAACGACCAAGGCATACAGTACGCAGCTGACCGCTATGTATATGCTGGGTATTTTATTTGGTGAGGCACGTGGCGTGATCACACCGGAGGATTATAAAGAGAAGATAAAGGAACTGCAGCTCCTGCCGGAGAAGATTCAGGAGATTCTGGGCGATAAAGAGCGAATCCAGTGGTTTGCAACCAAATATTCAAACGCAGAGCATATATTCTTTATCGGAAGAGGTGTAGACTATGCATCTTCTATGGAAGGTTCTCTGAAATTAAAGGAGATTTCCTATATTCATTCGGAGGCTTATGCGGCCGGTGAGTTAAAGCACGGAACGATTTCTCTGATCGAGGATGGAATCCTGACCGTTGCGGTGTCTACACAGCCGGATTTGTATGAGAAGATGATCAGTAACACCGTAGAGGTAAAGACCAGAGGGGCATATGTATTTGCACTGGTCAGTGAAGATAATCAGGGTATGAAGGATATCGGTGACTTCGTAGTGGAGATACCGCACACGGATCCTTGCTTCGCACCGTCATTATCGGTAATCCCGCTTCAGCTGTTCGGATATTATGTATCCGTAGCAAAGGGCCTGGATGTGGATAAGCCGAGAAATCTTGCAAAATCAGTAACGGTTGAATAGATACGGGTATGTCCTTTTGGCATAGAATTCATATGCTGAAAGGACATATTTTGACGTCATAAAAAGTTAAGAATTTTTA
>CABQJA010000203.1 GCA_902464345.1 uncultured Clostridium sp. | reverse complement strand
TATCAATGCAGCAAAATGTGGTATCCTTATAAAATAGTGTGATTTACAGGAGGTAAGTATGGAAAAGAAACGAAATTCATTTACAGGGTCGCTGGGATTTGTGCTGGCGGCAGCAGGAAGTGCAGTGGGATTAGGTAATATATGGAGATTCCCATATCTGGCAGCAAAGGATGGCGGCGGATTATTCCTTGTTATTTATATCATATTGGCATTAACCTTTGGATTTACATTGCTGACAACCGAGATTTCAATCGGACGAATGACAAAGCAGAGTCCGTTGACCGCATATAGTAAGATCAAGAAAGGCTGGGGATTTATGGGAGTGATAGCTTGCCTGATCCCTATGATCATTATGCCGTATTACTGTGTTATCGGTGGCTGGATCGTGAAATATCTGGTCGCTTTTCTAACCGGAGACGGAGTGATGGCCTCGCAGGATGGATATTTTACAAATTTTATTACCGGAGATGTGCAGCCGATTCTGTTTACGATTATTTTTCTGTGCATAACAGCCTTTGTTGTATTCCGCGGTGTTGAAAAGGGAATTGAGTCTTTTTCAAAGATTATTATGCCGTTACTGCTTGTTCTGGTGCTGGCAATAGCAATTTTTTCAGTCACCATGAAGTTTACGGATGCGGAAGGTGTGACCAGAACCGGTCTTGAGGGACTGAAAATCTATCTGATACCGAATCTTGAAGGATTGACGGTGAAACAATTCTTTTCAGTGCTTCTGGATGCTATGGGGCAGTTGTTTTTCAGCTTAAGCGTTGCCATGGGTATTATGGTCGCATACGGCTCTTATGTAAGAGATGATGCCAATCTGGTAAGCTCTATCAACCAGATCGAGATTTTTGATACAGTTGTTGCGATTCTGGCAGGTGTCATGATTATTCCTGCAGTATTTACATTTATGGGAACGGAAGGAATGGAAGCATCCGGACCGAGTCTGATGTTTATTTCCCTGCCAAAGGTATTCCATGCCATGGGCGGTGTGGGAATTGTGATCGGCTGTCTGTTTTTCGCAATGGTACTGTTTGCGGCAATCACCAGCTCCGTATCCATTATGGAGGCGATTGTTGCCAGTCTGATGGATAAATTCCATATGTCCAGAATTAAGGCGGCGGTGATTGAAACGGTAATCGCACTGGTAGGCGGCATTATTGTTTGCCTCGGATATAATAAGCTTTACTTTGACATTACATTGCCGAACGGTGCGCATGCACAGGTGCTGGATGTCATGGATTATATCAGTAATAATATCCTGATGCCGATTGTGGCGATCGGAACCTGTATCCTGATCGGCTGGGTAGCGAAGCCTAAGACGGTGATCGATGAGGTAGAAAAGACCGGACATAAGTTTGGAAGAAAACATTTGTATATAGTGATGATTAAGGTGATAGCACCGCTTTTGCTGGTGATCTTATTCCTGAAGTCACTGGGACTGCTGACTGCAATCTAAACAAGAATGCGACATCCGTAAGGATTGTCGCATTCTGTGAATCAGAGGATTGTATAGATATATTATTAAGAAACATTGTGAGAAAGGCGTGAAGAAAATGGAAAATAAGGAATGTATGGAACGGGCAGAACAGGTGGTACTGCATACGTATAATCGTTATCCGATTGTACTGGATCATGGCGAAGGTGTATACCTGTATGATCTGGATGGAAAGGAATATCTGGACTTCGGAGCCGGAATTGCAGTCAATGCACTGGGCTACAGCAATCAGGAACATAAGGATGCCATTCATGTACAGGCAGAGAAGCTGCTTCAGACTTCTAATCTTTTCTATAATGAGCCTGCCATGGAAGCGGGCGAGAAGCTGTTAAAAGCAACCGGATTGGATAAGGTGTTCTTCACAAACAGTGGCGCAGAAGCCATGGAAGGAGCAATTAAGGCGGCCCGTAAATATGCATATACAAAGGACGGCACGACCAATCACGAGATCATAGCAATGAATCATTCCTTCCACGGACGGACAATGGGAGCATTATCCGTGACCGGAAATGTACATTACAGAGAAGCATTTGAACCATTGATCGGTGGTATCCGGTTTGCAGATTATAATGACTATGACAGTGTACTGGCGCAGGTAAACGACAGAACCTGCGCAATCATTCTGGAAACCGTTCAGGGCGAAGGGGGCATCTATCCGGCAGAACCGGAATTTTTAAAGAAAATCCGTGCATTATGTGATGAACGGGATATTCTGCTGATCCTGGATGAGATTCAGTGCGGCATGGGCCGGACCGGTTATATGTATGCATGGCAGGCATATGATGTGAAGCCGGATATTATGACGACTGCCAAGGCACTGGGTTGCGGCGTACCGATCGGCGCTTTTGTACTGAATGAAAAGGCAGCCAAAGCATCTCTGGTAGCAGGAGATCACGGAACCACATACGGAGGAAATCCGTTTGTATGCGCAGTTGCCAGCAAGGTGTTTGATATATTTGAGAAGGAGCATATTCTGGAGCATGTTAAGACGATCACACCATATCTGGAGAAAACACTGGATGCGATTGTGGCAGACTATGATTTCCTGGAGGCCAGACGTGGTATGGGTCTGATGCAGGGAATCGTAGTCGGCGGCGGACATAAGCCGGTTGAGATCATCAATCAGGCACTGGCGAATGGTCTGGTCCTGATGTCGGCCGGCAGTGATGTGTTACGGTTTGTGCCGCCACTTGTAATTACGGAACAGGATGTTGATGAAATGGCAGTGCGGTTAAGAAAGAGTCTGGACGCACTGAAATAGAAATAGTCCGGAGGAGGACAGAAGATGATAATGGGATCAAAAAAACTTGGATTTGGATTAATGCGTTTGCCATCATTGAATCCGGATGATCCATCAAAGATCGATCTGGAATTGACAAAGAAGATGGTAGATATATTTATTGAACGTGGATTTACATATTTTGATACCGCATGGATGTACTGCGGATTTAAGAGTGAGGATGCCACGAAGGAGGTTCTGGTAGATCGCTATCCGAGAGATCGTTATACGTTGGCAACGAAGCTTCATGCCGGATTCTTAAAGACAAAGGAGGATCGGGACCGGATATTTGAGGAACAGCGGAGAAAGACCGGTGTTACGTATTTTGATTATTATCTGCTTCATGATATAGGGCAGGATCATTATGAAGTCTATAAGAAGCTGGATTGCTTTGAGTGGATTCAGGAGAAGAAAAGGCAGGGACTGGTAAAGCATATTGGATTCTCGTTCCATGATAATGCCGAACTGCTGGATCAGGTTCTGACAGAGCATCCGGAGATGGAATTTGTCCAGCTGCAGATCAATTATCTGGACTGGGACAGCGAGGGGATCCAGTCGCGGAAGTGCTATGAAGTGGCAGTGAAACACAAGAAGCCGGTGATCGTTATGGAACCGGTTAAAGGCGGTACCCTGGCTAAGGTGCCGGATGGCGTAGAGGAATTATTTAAAAGCTATCATCCGGATATGTCGGTGCCATCCTGGGCAATCCGGTTTGCGGCAAGCCTGGATCATGTTGCCATGGTTCTGAGCGGCATGAGCAATATGGAGCAATTGTTAGATAATACCGGTTATATGACAGATTTCCGGCCGTTAAATGAGGAGGAGCAGAAACTAGTCCGGCAGGCAACGGATATGATCAACTCCAATATCGTGATTCCGTGTACCGGCTGCTCTTATTGTACGGATGGCTGTCCGAAGAAGATTGCAATTCCGAAATATTTCTCTTTATATAATGCAGACATGCAGGAGGTAAAGGAGAAGGGATGGACACCACAGGGTGAATATTATGACCGGTTGACGAAGCTGTTTGGAAAGGCGAGCGACTGCGTTGCCTGTGGTCAGTGTGAGCGGGCATGCCCGCAGCATCTTCCAATCATTGAAAATCTAAAGGAAGTTGCGGCTCATTTTGAGAGTGAAAATGAGTAAGCGGATGTATATGATT
>CABQJA010000202.1 GCA_902464345.1 uncultured Clostridium sp. | reverse complement strand
GTTTGTATCATAAAATCACAAAAAAAATAAAAAATAGATAGCAATTTTTCAGTAAAGATGTTACCATAGTCTACAAGGGTTTATGTAATTACGGAAAGCAGGAGGAGAAGCCTGCTTTGTCTAGGTTGTAGTAAGGAGTATACGGGATTCATGGACTACCAGAAGGTAATTGAATTTGTAAAAGAACAGACAAGTCAAAATGGAAGACCGGCGAATTATCCGTTTCGCAGCCGATATGAGCATATCATGCGGGTATATCGATGGGCGATCAAGATACAGGCCAAAGAAGGCGGGAATCTGGAGGTTATTGCACTGGCAGCCTTGCTGCATGATGTCGGCTGGGAGATAGACGGCAGACCGCACGAAGAGGTAAGTGCAGAGATGGCAGTGGAGTTTCTGGTGAACGAGGGCTATGATGACGCACTGGTCGGCAGAGTCGGTGATATTATCTTAAGACATGAGAATCAGGATACAAAGGAGGATCTGTCTCTGGAGTGTCGGATCGTTATGGATGCAGATCTGCTGGATGAAGTAGGTGCCATGAGTGTGCTTTGGGATGCGATGGCGACGGCAGGTGAGGATGAGCCGACATATAAGAAGGCATATTACCGGATCAAGAATTATTACCGGATCAATCAACCGAAGATCCGCAGATGTAAGACGGCAACCGGTCGTCAGGAATATAAGAAGCGGATGAAATGCATAGAAGAATATCTGAACCAGTTAGAACGGGAATTATTTTAGTGCCGGACGCGGTGTACGGAGATCGTACATTGCTTCCGGCATCTTTACATCCGGAATGGCATAAGGTATAATCTATTAAATATCAGAAGTCGATTCAGATGAATAGGATAAAGATAGGAATATAAAATCAGGAATTAGAGGAAAGAAGGATTTCAGAAATGAATAAGAAGACCATAGCAGTGCTTTTCGGAGGCCAGTCATCAGAGCATGAGGTATCATGTGTATCAGTCAGAACGATTCTTCAGGCGATTGACCGTGAAGAGTACAATGTGGAGATCATCGGTATTACAAAGGAAGGACACTGGCTGGCCGTTGATTCTGTAGAGAAGATTGCAGATGGCACCTGGAGAAACGGAGTAACAACCGCAGTGATCTCCCCGGATGCAACCAGAAAAGAGATTATCTACAATGGTCCGGATGGATACAGAACAGTTGCGGTAGACGTGATCTTCCCGGTATTGCATGGACTCTATGGAGAAGACGGAACGATCCAGGGACTGTTTGAGCTGGCAAAGATCCCTTATGTGGGATGCGGTGTGATCGCATCTGCACTGGGTATGGATAAATTATATGCAAAGATCGTGGTAGATACACTGGGAATCGCACAGGCATCCTATGTGCCGGTACGTAAGACAGAGCTTGCAGATATGGATACAGCGGTTGCAAAGGTGGAAGAAAGACTCAGTTATCCGGTATTTGTAAAGCCTTCCAATGCCGGTTCATCCAAAGGAATTTCCAAGGCACATAATAAGGAAGAGTTAAAGACTGCATTACTGGAGGCAGCAAAGCATGATGCTAAGATCTTAGTAGAAGAAACGATTATCGGAAGAGAGCTGGAGTGTGGCGTGCTGGGTAACACAGAGGTGGAGGCATCCGGCGTAGGTGAGATTCTGGCAGCTGCAGAGTTTTATGATTATGATGCGAAGTATAATGATGCGGAATCGAAGACCGTGATCTCACCGGAGCTTCCAGAGGGCAAAGAGGATGAGATCCGTCAGGCAGCAGTTCGTATTTTCAAGGCATTGGACGGTATGGGACTGGCGAGAGTGGACTTCTTCTTAGAGAAGGATACGAACCGTGTGATCTTTAATGAGATCAATACCTTGCCTGGATTTACCGGCATCAGTATGTATCCGATGCTGTGGCAGGCGAAGGGACTGGAGATCCGGTCGCTGGTCAGCAAGCTGATCGAGCTGGCATATGAGAGAAGAAAGTAGGCACATGAGATGGATGTAGAAGCACCAATCGGAGTATTTGATTCCGGCGTAGGCGGATTAACCGTAGTAAAAGAGATTATGCGACAGCTGCCAGGAGAGAATCTGGTATATTTCGGAGATACGGCACGGGTTCCGTATGGCTCCAAGTCAAAGAAAACCGTCCTGAAGTATTCGAGACAGATCGTTCATTTTCTGCAGTCCAAGGGCGTGAAGGCAATTGTAATTGCCTGTAATACCGCAAGTGCACTGGCATTAGATGAGATCCGTCAGGAGATAGAGATCCCGGTGATCGGTGTAGTAGAGCCGGGAGCAAAGATGGCGGCAGAGAGTACGAAGACCAATAATATCGGTATTATCGGAACGGAGAGTACGATCAAGAGCGGAATTTATTCCAAATATCTCCGGGCATTGAATCCGGATATCACAGTTGTAGCCAAGGCATGTCCGTTGTTTGTACCTTTGGTTGAGGAAGGGCTGCTGGAGGATCGGATTACGGATGATATGATCGGAAGGTATCTGCATGAGTTGAAGGAGTATGGAATTGACTCGCTGATCCTTGGCTGTACCCATTATCCATTGATCCGGAATGCAATCGGCAGATATATGGGACCGGGCGTGAATCTGGTGAATCCGGCCTATGAGACAGCAAAGAGTCTGAAGGTATTATTATCTGAACAGGGAATGTTAAATAAGTCCGGCAATATGGCGGCCTATGAGTTTTTTGTCAGCGATGGTGTGGATAAGTTTGCTGCATTTGCAGATCAGGTGCTGCCATATCATGTAGAGCGGGCAAGTGTTGTAGATATTGAGAGTTATTAGACAGCGGGTGTTAGAATGACAAAGCAGGTTTTGCTGAATCTGACAGGAAGTCAGTTGATCGAAAATGAAGAAGACAGTACAGAGCTGGTGACGGTTGCCAGATATTACAAGAGGAACGGTAAGCATTATGTTCTATATGAGGAGATGCCGGAGGGGGAGGACTCTCTGATAAAGAACACATTAAAGTTTAATCAGGATTCCTTTGAAATGATGAAAAAGGGTGCTGTGAATGCGCAGATGATCTTTGATCCGCAGAGAAACTTTACGACTTATTATTCAACTCCGGCAGGGCCGATGAGTATGAACATTAATACCATGGAATACCGGCTGCTGGAGGAGGAACATTATATCGAGGTGCTGATCCGTTATGAGCTGGAGATTCATAATACCTATGTGACGGAGAATGAGATTCGGATTCAGATAGCACCGCAGTAGAAAGGGGATACGCGATGCTGGAGTATGATTACGAGAAGATGTATGATTCCTATCTGGGAATCGATACAAAGGATGCAGGCTGGGAAGATGAGGGGATTCCATCGGAATGCAACCGATATGAGGCAACACCCTATGATGTGCTAAGCGTGGTCTGTGAGCAGCTTCATATCAAGCAGACAGATTGTTTGGTAGATTTTGGGTGCGGAAAAGGGAGAATTCTTTATTTCTTTAATAACTATTTTCTATGCAGAGTCAAGGGCATTGAGCAGGATGCCGAGTTATATCAGCAGTTGGAAGATAATAAGGCGTATTATGATGTCCGTTTTAAGGAACGTGGCTCCTTGGTTGAACTATATCAGATGCGGGCAGAGCATTATCCGATCGCCAGAGAGGATAACATTTTTTATTTCTTTAATCCATGCTCACCGGAGCATTTTGAGGAAATTCTGGAGAACATTGTCCGGTCTATTGAAGAGAATTTCCGGGTAGTAAATCTGATACTCTATTATGCGGCAGATGATTATCTGCAGATTATCCGTGATATGGGATGGAAACAGAAACGGCTGATCAAGCTGCCGAATTATGCCGAAGATACGGATGAAAAGATGTACATATTTCAGAACCCATTATAAGGGAAATATAAAATCCAAAGTAGTAAAAAGTAATTAAAATTTAAAAGAACAATCAGCCATCAGCAATTATATTATCGCCAGAGGAATATACAAGAT
>CABQJA010000201.1 GCA_902464345.1 uncultured Clostridium sp. | reverse complement strand
AATTCAGTCGAAAAACAAGGAATATGCTCTTAAGCATTTCTTACATTTCTTTCATAATATTTAATTCTTTTTTAATATCAGATGCAGGCAAACAATGGTAGAATAAAAGAATATTATGGATGATACTATTGCAGATACAGGCATAAATTTGGAAACAGGAGTAGAAAATGGGAGCATTTGTAGAATTTGAACATGTGAGAAAGGTATATAAGACCGGAGAGATTGAGATTCCGGCGGTGCAGGATGTCAGCTTTGAGATTCAAAAGGGCGAGTTCTGTGTGATCGTAGGAGCTTCCGGAGCGGGTAAAACAACGATTCTGAATATACTGGGTGGTATGGATACTCTGACATCCGGGAAGGTTCTGCTGGACGGACAGGAGATTTCGGCTTTCAATAAGAAGCAGTTGACGGCCTACAGGCGGTATGATGTCGGATTTGTGTTCCAGTTTTATAATCTGGTGCAGAATCTGACGGCACTAGAGAATGTGGAACTGGCGGCACAGATCTGCCGAGAACCGCTGGATGCGGCGACGGTGCTGCGACAGGTAGGCCTGGGAGATCGTATGGCGAATTTCCCGGCACAGCTGTCCGGCGGTGAACAGCAGCGGGTAGCGATTGCAAGGGCATTGGCGAAGAATCCGAAGCTGCTGCTCTGTGATGAACCGACCGGCGCATTGGATTATAATACCGGTAAGGCAGTTCTGAAGCTGTTACAGGATACCTGCAGAAGTACAGGCATGACGGTTGTCGTGATCACGCATAATCAGGCACTGACGGCAATGGCTGACCGGGTGATTACGGTAAAGAACGGAATGGTAGCAGATATGCGTTTGAATGAACAGCGTATTAATGTAGAAGATATAGAGTGGTAATTGGCTATGAAGGGAAACAGACAGAGACAATCGAAAAGTGTACGAGGCTCCATGATCCGGCGCAGTACCTTCCGGGAAATCCGTGGCAGCATGGGAAGGTATCTGGCAATTCTTTCGATTATTGCACTTGGAGTAGGATTTTTTACCGGACTTAAGATCACGAAGCCGGAGATGATGGCAACGATCAATGGATTTGTGCAGGAAAAGAATTTCTATGATTTCCGGCTGCTGTCAACCCTTGGGTTTGAACAGGCGGATGTAGAAGCTTTTCAGCAGGAGCCGGATGTGCGGTATGCAGAGGGAACATATAGCTTTGATGCCTTATATTCCGGTATCGGAGAGAATGAGGTAGTCTTAAAGACCATGTCGCTGCCGGAGCATGTGAATGGAATCAATCTGGTGAGTGGACGGATGCCGGCACAGGAGAATGAGTGCGTCGTTGACGTCAAGATGAGCAATGTGTCGATCGGGGATCAGATCACACTCACGGATATGAATGAGACGGATACACTGGATGCATTCAAACAGAAGACCTTTACGGTCGTTGGTATGGTGCAGTCCTCCTATTATATGAATTTTGAACGGGGCACGACTTCGCTTGGCAATGGTAAGGTAAGCGGGTTCGTATATATGGAGCCGGAGGTGTTTGACTGCGATTACTATACGGATGTATTCGTCCGGTTTGATCAGGATTATGAGATCTACTCACAGGCATATAAGGATTATATTGCAGAGCATAAGGAGTCCTGGGAGGCACTGTGCGAGGAGAGAGGCAATATCCGCTATGAGACGTTAAAGGAAGATGCGCAGCAGGAGCTTTCCGATGCACGTAAGAAGTTCGAGGACCAGAAGGCAGATGGGGATGAGAAGCTGGAAGAGGCTTATCAGAAGCTGGAGGATGCAAAGCAGGAGCTGGCAGATGGCAGAAGTCAGCTGGATTCTGCATGGGTGGAGCTGGAACAGCAGGAGACAGATCTGCAGGAGAAAGAGAATGCCCTGAATGAGCAGGCAGAGACCTTGCAGGCTAATCAGGCAGCTTTGCAGCAGACAATCGCACAGTTACCGGCGGAACAGCAACAGATGCTTGAACAACTGAAACAGAGCATTGCGGCTGCACAGGGCAATGATGCGGCGATGCAGGCATTGCAGGCACAGTGGGAACAGCTGGCTCCGCAGATGTGGCAGCTGGCATCCACGGCGCTTCAGCTGGAGAGTGCACAGAGTACGATCGATACGGCAAGGAATGCATTGGCAGATGGTAAGAATCAGCTGGCAGATGCACGGAACACACTGGTACAGAAGGAGCTGGAATTAAAGGATGCAAAGGCAGAACTGGAACAGGGTCAGTCGGACTATGACGAGAGCAAGGAAGAGTATGATACAAAGATTGCAGATGCAGAGCAGGAGCTTTCCGATGCACAGGAGAAGATTGATGAGCTGGAGGCACCGTCTACTTATGTTCTGGATCGAAACACCAATATCGGATATGCATGCTTTGAGAGCGATTCCGAGATTGTAAATGCGGTAGCAAAGGTATTCCCGGTATTCTTCATTCTGGTGGCAGCACTGGTCTGCATGACAACGATGAACCGGATGGTAGAGGAGCAGCGGACACAGATCGGAACGCTGAAGGCGTTGGGATATTCGGAATGGACGATTATGAAAAAGTTCATGGTTTACTCCGGCAGTGCGGCATTGATCGGTTGTGTGGCCGGTTATGGAATCGGTACGGTCGTGTTCCCGAAGGTTATCTGGAATGCCTATGGCATGATGTATTTAAGCTTGCCGTTAAAATACGTATTCAGCTGGCCGCTGGCATTGATTTCTCTGGCAGCGTCACTGGCATGCTCAATCGGAACAACGTGGCTGACCTGCCATCATGAATTGCAGGAGACGGCAGCCAGTCTGATGCGACCGAAGGCACCGCGGGCCGGAAAACGGGTATTTCTGGAACGGATTCCGTTTATCTGGAATCATCTGAAATTCCTGCAGAAGGTTTCGATTCGAAATGTACTGCGATATAAGAAGCGATTCTTTATGATGGTAATCGGAATCAGCGGCTGTACAGCATTGCTTCTGACCGGTTTTGGAATAAAAGATTCGATTGCGGATTTTGCGCAGATGCAGTATGAAAATATTCAGATTCTGGACGGTACGGTCGAGTTAAAGGATGCCATGAGTGACAGCCAGAAGCAGGCACTGGAGCAGTGCCTGGATGAGCAGACGGAGGATTATGCGTATGTGAGCGAGAGCAGTTGGAATCTGCTGGCAGGAGATGAAGTGAAATCTGTGAATCTTGTGATCCCGGAGGAAACAGAAAACTTTGACAGATATATGAACCTTCATACGGAGAAGCAGGAGCCGTTATCGTATCCGGGAGTCGGTGAGGCGCTGATCAATACCGGTCTGGCAGAGCGGTATCAGATTCATGCCGGAGATGAGATTCGGATACAGAATGATGCAATGCAGACGATTACGGTAAAGGTGACGGGAATCTTTGAAAACTATGTGTATAATTATGTACTGATGTCGGCGGATACCTATGAGGGACAGCTGGAAGAGGCACCGGAATACAAGACCCTGTATGTGAATATCAGAGAAGGCGAGGATGTTCATATGGCGGCTTCAGAGCTGATGAAGGAGGATGCGGTTACGGCGGTTCAGATGAATCAGGATACCAAGGAACGGATCACGATGATGATGAGCAGTCTGAATTATATTGTATTAGTGGTAATCCTCTGTGCAGCCGGGCTGGCATTTATCGTCCTTTATAATCTGACCAATATTAATATTACAGAGCGAATCCGGGAAATCGCGACCGTAAAGGTTCTGGGATTTTTCCATCGGGAGACGGAGACCTATGTCTTCCGTGAGAATATGATCCTGACGGCGATCGGAAGTCTGGTGGGACTTGGCCTTGGTGTACTGCTTCATGGATTTGTAATGGAACAGATCAAGGTTGATATGGTGTCCTTTGCTACGATCATCCGACCGCTCAGCTATGTATACAGTGTGGTGCTGACGTTTGTATTTTATTTCCTGGTGAATCGTGTTATGGCGGTGAAGCTGGAGCAGATCAATATGGCAGAATCCCTGAAATCCGTAGATTAAAATAAAAAAACCAGTATGCAAAACGGAAAATAT
>CABQJA010000200.1 GCA_902464345.1 uncultured Clostridium sp. | reverse complement strand
ATGCTTCTGAAGAATCTGACGTTTCTTCCGAATCTTCCGCTTCATTCTCCTGTGTTTCCGAAGCATCGGCACTCTGTTCTGCAGCTTCCGCTTCATTGTCATGCTCTGTCTCTGCCGGAGTCTTATCTGCATCCGTATCCAGCTTTACACCGCTGACATATGCGTCTTCCTCTGCATCTACAACGATCGCCGGTGTCTCCTTGACATCTGCTCCATGGTATTCCCGGTTGAAGATTTCCATGAATTCCTTACCGGTAATCGTCTCTTTCTGGATCAGATATTCTGCCAGCTTATCCATCAGAGCCTCGTTTTCCTTTAACATCTTATACGCCTGCTTATAGGCACGCTTTAACATCTTCTGGATTTCCTTATCGATCTCGGTCGCAGTTTCCTCCGAGCAGTTCAGAACCCGTCTGCCATCCAGATACCGGTTCTGTGTAGACTCCAGTGCTACCATACCGAACTTATCCGACATACCGTATAAGGTAATCATGGCTCTTGCCTTTGCAGTCGCCTGCTCAATATCGTTGGAAGCTCCCGTAGTCACCGACTCGAACTTCACAGCCTCTGCTGCCCGTCCGCCGAGTGCCGTTACCAGATCTGCCAGCATCTCGTCCTTGGTGTTCAGATATTTCTCCTCTTCCGGAACCTGCATAACATATCCGAGTGCACCCATGGTTCGCGGAATGATCGTAATCTTCTGTACCGGCTCTGTATGCTTCTGCAGGGCAATGATCAGAGCATGACCGATCTCATGATAAGAAACCACCCGTTTCTCCTGCTCACTTAAGATCCGATCCTTCTTCTCCTTACCTGCAAAGACTACTTCCACGGCTTCAAACAGATCCTTCTGACTGACTACCTGCCGTCCTGCCTTTACGGCTCCTAAGGCTGCCTCATTGACAATATTGGCCAGATCTGCACCGACCGCACCGGAGGTTGCCAGTGCCAGCTCTTCAAAGTTCACCGATTCATCCATCTTAACATCCTTGGAATGAACCTTTAATGTATCAATACGACCCTTCAGGTCCGGTTTTTCAACGATTACCCGCCGGTCAAATCGTCCCGGTCTTAACAACGCCTTATCCAGAACCTCCGGACGGTTGGTTGCCGCCAGGATCACAATACCCTTCGAGGTATCAAAACCATCCATTTCGGAAAGCAACTGATTTAAAGTCTGCTCCCGCTCGGAATCACCGCCATGGCCAACGGTATCTCTGCTTCGTCCGATGGCATCGATCTCATCAATAAAGATAATACATGGTGCCATTGCATTCGCATCCTTAAACAGATCACGCACTCTGGATGCACCGACACCGACATACATCTCCACGAAGTCCGAACCGGAAAGCGAGAAGAACGGTACATTGGCTTCTCCGGCAACGGCCTTTGCAAGCAGGGTCTTACCGGTTCCCGGAGGACCTACCAGCAGAGCACCCTTTGGCAGCTTTGCACCGATATCCAGATATTTCTTCGGATTATGCAGGAAATCTACCATTTCAACCAGCGACTCCTTCGCTTCCTCCTGTCCCGCTACATCCGCAAATGTAACACCGGTCTTTTTCTCCACATATACCTTCGCCTTGGATTTTCCGACGCCGCCCATCATTCCGTTTCTGGAAATCAGACGCATGAACAGCATCATGATCAGATAGATCACACCAAGCATCAACAGGAACTGCAGTACATTGAACCACCATGCATTGGAGTTGTCCTGAATCTCTTCATATTCCACACCGGCCTCTTCCAGCTTATCCACCAGCTTCAGATCATACGGAACACGCACGACCGTATAGCTTACCTTCTGGAAGGAATTGTCATTGGATTTCGGATAAACAACGATTTTACTGCTTGAAATCTCCACAGACTTGATCTCATCATTCTGCAGCTTATCCATAAACTCGCTGTACTTAATCTCTTCTACCCGACCCTGCTGGTATCGTTCCAGGGTTCCCCAGAACAGCAATGTCAGCACCACCGAGATGATCAGCATTACTACCAGCGGCTTCCAGGAGCCTCCCGGCTTTTTATTATTGTTATTATTAGAATTGTTTTCGTTCATCATATCCCTCCTTGCCACAACACAATCCTATCCGCATCTTACTTTTATTCTGTGCGATACATGAAAATGTAACACTCTTTGATTAATATACTAGGTTCTTTATAATAAATCAAATAAAAGTTATGGAAACAATGTTAAACTTGTGTAAACAGCATTCTGTCCCTTGACTATTATTTCTGCTTCTTTTATAATTAATTCGATTATGTCAAGCATTGGGTGTTCAATGTGGTAGCAGAACACGAACGACTGGCACACACAGGAGGATAGATATGGCAGTTAAGTACATTTTTGTAACTGGCGGAGTTGTTTCGGGTCTCGGAAAAGGTATTACCGCAGCATCCCTGGGTCGTCTGTTAAAAGCACGTGGCTATAAAGTGCATAGCCAGAAATTTGATCCATACATTAATATGGATCCAGGAACCATGAACCCTGTTCAGCACGGGGAGGTTTTCGTCACCGATGACGGTATCGAAACCGACTTGGATCTTGGACACTACGAAAGATTTATTGATGAAAGTCTGAATAAGAATTCTAACGTTACAACCGGTAAGATTTACTGGAGCATTCTGACAAAGGAACGTCGTGGCGATTTCGGCGGACATACCGTACAGGTCATTCCACATGTAACAAACGAAATTAAGAGCCGTTTCTACCGCAATCCGGAAGCAAAGCAGACAGAGGTTGCGATCATTGAAGTCGGAGGAACCGTCGGTGATATTGAGAGTCAGCCGTTTCTGGAGGCGATTCGTCAGTTCCAGCACGATGTCGGCAAAGAGAACTGCATTTTAATCCATGTGACTCTGATCCCTTATTTAAAGTCTTCGGGCGAATTAAAAACCAAGCCTACTCAGGCCAGTGTAAAAGAACTGCAGGGTCTCGGTCTTCATCCGGACATTCTGGTCTGCCGTTCCGACCTGCCGCTGGATCAGGGCATCAAGAGCAAGATTGCAATGTTCTGTAATGTAGAACCTTCCCATGTAATCCAGAATCTGGATTGCGATGTATTATATGAAGTTCCGCTGGATATGGAGAAAGAGCATCTGGCAAATATTGCCTGCGACTGTCTGCATATGCCTTGTCCGGAGCCGGACTTAAAGGACTGGATCGATATGGTGAACCGCTGGAAGAATCCAACCCGTAAGGTCACTGTCGCACTGGTCGGTAAGTATGTTGCACTTCATGATGCATATATCTCCGTTGTCGAGGCCTTAAAGCACGGTGCGGTTGCACATGATGCCGAGGTCGATATCAAATGGGTGGATTCCGAGCTGGTAAATTCCGAGAATGTCGGTGAGATCCTGAAGGACGTTCACGGAATCATTGTTCCGGGCGGCTTTGGTGATCGTGGTATTGAAGGTATGATCGATGCGATCCGTTATGCCCGTGAGAACAAAGTTCCATACCTTGGCCTCTGTCTGGGTATGCAGCTAACCATCGTAGAATTTGCAAGAAACGTTTTAGGATATGCGGATGCCAACAGCAGCGAGTTTAATCCAAGCTCTGTTCATCAGGTCATCCACATTATGCCGGATCAGAACGGTGTCACCGATCTGGGTGGTACGCTTCGTCTGGGCTCTTATCCTTGTGTTCTGGATAAGACCTCCAAGTCTTACCAGCTTTACGGCACCGATCATATTGAGGAACGTCATCGTCACCGTTACGAGGTAAATAACGATTACCGTGCTGCTTTAACCGCACATGGTATGAAGCAGGTCGGCCATTCTCCGGACGGTCACATCATTGAAATGGTAGAGCTGGAGGATCATCCTTGGTTCATCGGAACTCAGGCACATCCGGAGTTCAAGTCCCGTCCAAACAAAGCGCATCCATTATTCAAGGGATTTTTAGGTGCCGCTTTG
Organism: uncultured Clostridium sp.; assembly: GCA_902464345.1. Taxonomy (GTDB): domain Bacteria; phylum Bacillota; class Clostridia; order Lachnospirales; family Lachnospiraceae; genus CAG-632. The sequence goes on along the minus strand of CABQJA010000200.1, from coordinate 96 downwards.
GAGCATCAGGAAAAGAATCAATAATCCATCCGGATCAACTATATAAAAAGAGAATCCAAACGATCTTGGATTCTCTTTTTATTTGCTATCTTATTA
>CABQJA010000199.1 GCA_902464345.1 uncultured Clostridium sp. | reverse complement strand
TCTCAATATGCATAGAACATTTTTCTGTAAAAGAATAAAATAATTCCGGTTGCAACATTTTGTTACAACCGGAACTTATCTATAATCTTATCTTTTTCTATCCATCGCCCGCAGTCGTTCCACCACGTTTTTCAAAATCTCAACCGCCTGGTCTATTTCTTCCATGCTTGTCTGATGGGATACCGTGAGTCTTAATGCTCCCCGTGCCTCTTCCCTTGTGACTCCGATGCTAAGCAGGACATGTGACGGATCCAGTGAGCCCGATGCGCAGGCCGAACCTGCGGAGCCGCAGACTCCATTCTGATCCAGCAGGATCAATAGCGAATTTCCGTCAATCCCCTGAAATGACAGATTGGCATTGTTTGGCAATCTTCTTTCCGGATCTCCGTTCAACCGGCTATCCGGAATCTCGTCTAATACGCGTTTGATCAAATGATCCCGCAGACTGCTCTCATATGCTATCCGCGACTCCATCTGTGAGAATGCCAGTTCAGCGGCTTTGCCAAAGCCTACGATCCCCGGTACATTTAAGGTGCCCGCCCGTCGACCGCGTTCCTGTGCCCCACCATGAATAAAGGACACCAGCTTCACAGTCTTTCTGACATAAAGCAATCCGATTCCCTTTGGCCCGTTCAGCTTATGTCCGCTGGCACTTAGCAGGTCTATATTCATCTCATTCACATCAATCGGTATATGCCCGAATGCCTGTACCGCATCTGTATGGAACAGAACTCCATGTGCTCTGGCGATTGCTCCGATCTCCTTTAACGGTTCGATCGTTCCGATCTCGTTATTCGCTGCCATCACGGAAATCAGAATCGTATCCGGCCGGATCGCTGCCTCCAGTTCCTCCGGCTTTACGAGTCCGTGCTCATCTACATCCAGATAAGTCACTTCATATCCGTGCTTTTCCAGCCATTCACAGGTATGCAGGATGGCATGGTGCTCGATCTTCGTTGTAATAAGATGTCTGCCCTTTTCCCGATATGCCTCTGCCACAGCCTTCAGCGCCCAGTTATCCGATTCACTGCCACCTCCGGTAAAATAAATCTCCCGCGTCATCGCATGTATATTCTTTGCCACTATCTCCCGTGCCTGCTCCACAGCCGCCTTTGACGCACCTGCAAACCCATAAATTGCTGCCGGATTTCCATAGGTCTCCGTAAAAAACGGAAGCATTGCCTCCACCACCTGCGGATCCGTCTGTGTTGTTGCTGCATTATCCAAATATATCAACCGGTTCATACTTCTCTACCTCTGTGATCTTTCTCTGTCTGATCTTCTTCTGTCGATTCCTTTCTGTCTGATCCCTTTCTGTCTGATCTTTGTATTATCTTCTCCCATTTTTAGCATATCATTCGCTTCTTTTCCATTCACGTCTTTTTCAATCGCAGATTACCTTTATAAATCTTCCGACAAATCTTTGATCACTTCACCTGCGATGATCAGTCCCACTACCGATGGAACAAATGCAATTGATCCCGGAATTGCCCGTCGCTGTGTACATTTATGTGCCGTTCCCGGTGGACAGACACAATGCTCCCGGCAGCTGATCGCCATATCCTCAATCGGCTGTCTGGCTTCCTCTTTGGAATACACCACTTTCAGATGATCCACACCACGCTTCCTTAACTCTCTCCGCATTACCTTTGCCAACGGACATACGGAAGTCTTATAAATATCTGCCACCTCAAAAGCAGCCGGATCTAACTTATTTCCGGCTCCCATGCTGCTGATGATCGGTACCTGATGCTCCTTTGCTTCCATAACCAGCTGGATTTTCGCAGTTACCGTATCAACTGCATCAACTATATAGGAATACTGGGAAAAATCAAACTGATTTTTCGTCTCCGGGAGATAAAAGCATTTGTGAACCTCTACCTTGCACTCCGGATTGATGTCCAGAATCCGTTCCTTCATCACATCTACCTTGTATTTTCCCACTGTTTTACGGGTCGCTATAATCTGACGATTCAGGTTGGTCAGACATACCTTATCATCATCGATCAGATCAATCGCACCGATACCGCTGCGCACCAATGCTTCTACTGTATAACCACCTACACCGCCTATTCCGAAAACCGCAACACGGGCCTCCGAAAGGCGCTTCATATTCTCTTTTCCAAGTAGTAATTCTGTTCTCGAAAATTGATTTAACATAGGTTCTTCCCTTTCGCTTTAGATTTCATTTGCTTTAACTCTGGTGAATAAAGACCGGCGTACGATTTCTCTCAGATCACTTCCGCTTCGGATACAGGTATCCAGATTCATCGGCTGAAAATATGTATCATCCTTTGAACGCAGTGAACAATAATCCAATAGATTTCCCTGAAACCAAATCTCTGCCGCAAACAGCTCCAGCAGTTCATCCGGTGTATACTGATAGGCCGGCTTTGTTAAAGTATAATCCGCTTTTTTCATCATATTCATTACAAACTCAATGCAGGAATACGCCTTATATACAGCGAATCCCTTCGTGATTGGAAATGTCAGCACGGAAAACAGGTTATACTTATATTCCTGATCCTGCTTGATTCCCTCAATTTCCTGTTTGATCTGTAAATACTGTTCTGCAGATACCGGGATTCGGAAAACGGTCACCGGGATCTCCGTCTGCTTTCTGAGCGTATAACGTTCCACTGTTTCCTCCACCAGTCCACCGATCAACGCTGCACGATACTGCTTTCTGGCAAAAGAATAAAGCTCCTTCAGTTCTTCGTCCAGCGCGATCGCTGCATGATTATAACGGACTCCCCCTACCCGTCTTAGTACATAGCCAAATCTTGTGGCTGTCTTTGAAATCACTACATATACGTACCGTTGTGTCATCATAACCCCCTGTTACTCCTTATATATCCTGTCCGATATTTCCGGACATTATTACCATACTGAATTAATGCATTCCCTTATCCTTATACTTTGCAAGCTCTTCCAGATATTTTTCGCCCAGCTTACTGATTGCAACGCCTTTTCTGGTCAGGTATCCGATTGTCATAACCTCATCGGATTTCAGCTTCACCGCACAATAATCCGAGCCATTCAACTCCTCACAGATAATACCGGAACACATCGTATATCCGTTCAGACCCACCATCAGATTCAGCAATGTCGCACGGTCATCCGCCTTGATCAATTGCTTATAATCATAGGTACTCAGCACTTCTTCTGCAAAATAAAATGAATTATAAGTACCCTGCTCAAAAGACAGACACGGATATTCATCCAATTCCTCTAAGGCTATCTCCTTCCGCCCAGCCAGCGGATGTCCCTTCCACATATAGACATAGATTCCACATTCCAGCAATGGATGAAACTCCAGATTGTACTCATGAAACATCTTGGTCAACACCTTATGATTGAAATCATTCAGATATAAAATACCGATCTCACTCTTGAAATTCCGCACATCTTCAATTACTTCATACGTCTTGGTCTCATGAATCGCAAACTCATACTTATCCATGCCAAACTGCTTCACCATCTCCACAAACGCATCAACTGCAAAGGTATAATGCTGGGTAGAGACACCAAACTTCTTCTTGACCTGCTCTTTATTAATATATTTATTCTCCATCAGCTGATATTGTTCTACCACCTGTCTGGCATATCCTACAAACTCTTCTCCCTCCGGAGTCACGGAGATTCCCCGGTTAGTCCGGCGGAACAGCTCAATGCCAATCTCCTCTTCCAGATCCTTGATAGCTGATGACAGACTCGGTTGTGAAATAAACAGCTCCCGTGCTGCTTCATTCATGGACTTGGCATTTGCAACTGTTATTGCATAATTTAACTGTGTCAGTGTCATAATTTCTATCACTCCATTGTGCATATTTCTTATATTCTAACATACCGGTCCAAGGAAGACCAGCCTAAGTATTGTTTTCAATAAATAAAAAAGAGCCAAGAACATTGATTTTTCAACGTTCCCGGCTCTTAAGTTTCATGCGGGCAACAGGACTTGAACCTGCACGTCGGGGACACTAGAACCTAAATCTAGCGCGTCTGCCAATTCCGCCA
>CABQJA010000198.1 GCA_902464345.1 uncultured Clostridium sp. | reverse complement strand
TTATCAGCTAAGGTTATTACTCAATGTGATGCGTAAAAATATGACCCATTTTCTGTTCCTTGGTCTGCATATAGAACTTATCAAACTTCTGCACCGGCACTTCGATCGGTACCCGCTCTTTGATGGTCAGACCATAGCCGTCCAGACCATAGATCTTGCTTGGATTGTTGGTCAGGAGCCGCAGCTCCTTGATTCCCAGATCCCGAAGAATCTGTGCACCGACCCAGTATTCCCGGAGATCCGGAGCAAATCCGAGATCCAGATTGGCCTCCACGGTATCCCGGCCCTGTTCCTGAAGCTCATAGGCTTTTAACTTATTGATCAGACCGATGCCCCGTCCTTCCTGGCGCATATAAAGCAGCACACCTCTGCCTTCTTTTTCAATCTGTTTCATGGCATTTGCCAGCTGTTCTCCGCAGTCGCAGCGAAGAGAACCGAATACATCTCCGGTCAGACATTCCGAATGAACACGGCACAGCACATTCATACCGTCTCCAATCTCGCCCTTGACCAGCGCAATATGGTGCTCGCCGGTAATGTCACTGACATATCCGTAAGCCTTGAAGGTGCCATATTTGGTCGGAAGATTGACGGTTGCTTCCCGGCTGACATGGTTCTCGTGTAACCGGCAATAGTCCTGTAGATCCTTGATCGTAATAAACGGAATATTGTATTTCTGCGCAATTACTTTTAACTCCGGCGTACGCATCATATGACCGTCATCTGCCATGATTTCACAGCAAAGGCCGCACTGCTTTAAGCCGGCAAGACGCATCAGATCGACGGTTGCCTCGGTATGTCCGTTTCGTACCAGAACACCGCCTTTTCTGGCAACCAGTGGAAACATATGTCCCGGACGACGGAAATCATCCGGCTTCGCATCATCCTCTACAGCTTTCATTGCAGTGATGGAACGTTCATATGCGGAGATACCGGTAGTGGTATCCACATGATCGATGCTGACGGTGAAGGCCGTGCAATGGTTATCGGTGTTTTCGGATACCATCTGCGGTACATTTAATTTGTCGGCAAGTTCCTTACACATCGGCATGCAGATCAGTCCCTTGCCGTGGACTGCCATGAAGTTAATGTTTTCGCCGGTGGCGTGTTCTGCGGCGCAGATGAAATCACCCTCGTTTTCACGATCCGGATCGTCGGTACAGAGAATGATCTTTCCGGCACGCAGTGCTTCTAATGCTTGTTCTATGGTTGAAAATTGGAAATCCATAGTAATTCCTCCTATCATAAATAATGTATCTTAAATCTAAAATCCATGCTCACGTAGAAAATCCAAAGTAAGTCCTGTGGATTCTGTGGAAGTCTCGTTGGAAGCTTCGTTGGAATGAGTGTATGGCCGGAGCAGGCGCTCCACGTATTTGCCAATAATGTCATTCTCCAGATTGACGATATCCCCCGGACGTCTGGAAAGCAGTGTCGTTTCTTCACCGGTGTGAGGAATGACAGATACCTTGAAGACCGAAGGATCAACATAGGCAACGGTCAGGCTGATACCGTCAATGGCGATTGAGCCCTTCATTACGATCAGATCCAGAATGGAGGCAGGAGCTGCAATCGTAACCCATACGGCATTTCCTTCTTTCCGGAGAGACTGGATCGTACCGGTGCCGTCAATATGACCGCTGACGATATGACCACCGAAGCGGCCGTCGGAAGCCATAGCTCGTTCCAGATTCACGGCACCACCGATCGGAAGTTGTCCCAGATTGGTGCGGCGAAGTGTTTCAGCCATAACATCAGCTGTGAAACCATCATGCTGAAGTCTCGTCACCGTCAGGCAGACACCGTTGACGGCAATGCTGTCACCAATCCGGGTTCCTTCCAGAACTTTGTGTGCTTTTATCTCGATGGAACCGGATACCTGCTGTCCGATAATCTTCTTAACGGTTCCGGTTTCTTCTATAATACCAGTAAACATCTGTAATCTATCCTTTCTCCAAGACATCATATTCAATCAGAACATCCGGATTGAATAGTTGTATCTTAGGATTTGTAAGTTTCAGGCTATCTTCAATGGAGGCGATGCCCTTTCCTTTCACAGGTGTGTAAGGATGGGAGCCACCGAAGATCTGGGCCCCGATATAGGCGTAAACATGATCGACCCGGCCGGCCTCGATAAATGCGGCATTCATGGTTCCGCCGCCTTCTACCAGAATTCCGTCAATGTCCATCTGCCCAAGCTGTGTGAGCAGGTCCGTGACATCGATATGACCGTCCTTTTCCTTTACCGGCAGCAGGGTTACCCCCTTTTGCTTCAGGAGCTGCATCTTATCCGATAGATCAACAGGAGCATCCGGCATATGGGTTATGGAATCCAGATACGCCACGATCACCGGACCCTGATCTATAGAGTTACACAGGTTACAGTCCACAGGGATTCGCAGGTGGCTGTCACAGACAATGCGGACAGGTGTCCGGCCATCCGGAATCCGGCAGGTCAGGAGCGGATTGTCAAGCAGGACAGTGCCGATACCGACCAGAATACCTTTATAATAATTCCGCAGCTGATGAGTATGTTCCCGTGCTGATTCACCGGTGATCCAACGGGATTCACCGGAATCGATTGCAATTCTGCCGTCTGCCGTCATTGCATATTTCAATGCGACATACGGCTGTTTTTCTTTTATATAATGAAAGAATACAGGATTTATAGCATCGCATTCTTCGCGCAGGAAGTCTTCTACGACTTCGATACCTGCATCCCGAAGCAACTTTACACCTTTACCGGCAACCTTGGGATTCGGATCACGCGAGCCGATGACAACCTTAGCCAGATGATTCTGAATAATTGCATCGGTACAAGGTGGTGTCTTGCCATAATGGCAGCATGGTTCCAAAGTGACGTAAATAGTTGCACCTGCCGGAGATTCTGTGCAGTTTGCCAGAGCATTTCGCTCGGCATGCAGTCCGCCGATATGCATATGATAGCCTTCGCCGATAATGCGTCCGTCCTTCACAACTACGGCACCGACCATCGGATTGGGATTCGTTTTGCCAACGGCTTTTTGTGCCAGAGTAATGGCACGACGCATGATTTCTTCTTCTGTCATCAGTGGTCTCCTTTCTGTAACAAATAAGCCTCGGTAACTTCCATAATCTGTTTCAGGTTGGTTAAATCCTGCCGGACATCGCCGGTTTCCAGAGAGTGATTGGCATCCGGAATAATGGTGAGCGGGATGTTCAGACGAGAGCAGTTCAGCTCAACGATTGCGGTATCGACCCATGGATCATGGGTGCCTGTAAAGGCAATGCCGTCCCCCTGCATGAACCGGAAGGAAGCCTCCACCGGAGTATAAAAGATCTGAAACGGATGCAGTCCTTTCTCCGCTGCAAACGCAGAAGCAACAGCGGTGCCGACACTCTTTGATACAAAAAGAAGCTGCTCACAGGAAGAAAAATCAACATCCTTTAAGCATTCCTGTGTCTGGGAGAGTGCACTTTGAAAAGCCGCAGCCATTTTTTCGGGATTTCCCTTTACATCGGATGGAAAACCGCCGTAGGAAACATCTATGGTATCATAACCGGCCAGTCTGGCCAGTTTACGACTGTAATACAGGAGTGGTTTATCTGTATGATAGCCGATTCCGGGGAAAAATATAGCTAATTTCATATTCACATTCCTCCTTCAAGCATAAATAAAAGCCCCGCAGTCCGCGGAGCTGATTCAAATCCTGTTACAAACCATATCGAAGCCGTATAAATAAAAAACGGAATCAAATCTGATTCCGGGGTCATTCATGATATGCATGCGAGAATCTTCTTTCCTCCAGACTATACTGTCGGTTCCGGAATCACACCGGATCATGCCACACGGCTCGCGGACTGTACCGCCGGTAGGGAATTGCACCCTGCCCCGAAGAACTATTTATGCTAGGACTTATTGTACTCGCATGCATATGGAAATGCAAGGAGAAATTTTATGAACTTGCGGTTTGTACAGATGTTTCTGCCACACCGTCGCTTCCTGTCATATGACTCCTGTGTGGCAAGCTCTCGCATCTGCCAGCAC
>CABQJA010000197.1 GCA_902464345.1 uncultured Clostridium sp. | reverse complement strand
GTATTATATTGGTGTAAAAGCCATGTTTAATAGCCGTCATCTGACGGTATATTATAAATTAATATTCACTTTATAGGAGGAATTTTCAAATGGCAGTAAAAGTAGCGATTAATGGTTTTGGACGTATTGGCCGTCTGGCATTCAGACAGATGTTCGGAGCAGAAGGATATGAAGTTGTTGCAATCAACGATTTAACAAAGCCTTCTATGCTTGCAGATCTTCTCAAGTATGATACAGCACAGGGTGGATACTGTGGTAAGATCGGTGAGAACCTTCATACAGTTTCAGCTGATGATGAGGCTAACACAATTACAGTTGATGGTAAGACTCTTACAATCTACAAGGAAGCAGATGCAAACAACCTTCCTTGGGGTAAGATTGGTGTAGATGTAGTTCTTGAGTGTACTGGTTTCTACTGCTCAAAGGAGAAGTCTATGGCTCATATCAATGCAGGTGCTAAGAAGGTTGTTATCTCAGCTCCAGCTGGTAATGATCTGAAGACTATCGTATTCTCAGTTAACCAGGATACTTTAACAGCTGATGATCAGATCATCTCTGCTGCATCTTGTACAACAAACTGTCTTGCACCTATGGCTAAGGCATTAAATGATTACGCTCCGATCCAGTCAGGTATCATGTCTACAATTCATGCTTACACAGGTGATCAGATGATCCTTGACGGACCACACAGAAAGGGCGACTTAAGAAGAGCAAGAGCAGGTGCTGCTAATATCGTTCCTAACTCAACAGGTGCTGCTAAGGCAATTGGCCTGGTTATTCCAGAGTTAAATGGCAAGTTAATCGGATCAGCTCAGAGAGTTCCAGTTCCAACAGGTTCTACCACAATCTTAACTGCAGTAGTTAAGGGTGCTGATGTAACAGTTGATGGAATCAACGCTGCTATGAAGGCTGCTTCATCAGAGTCATTCGGTTACAACACAGATCCAATCGTATCTTCAGATGTTATCGGTATGAGATATGGCTCATTATTTGATGCTACTCAGACTATGGTATCTAAGATTGCTGATGACTTATATGAGGTACAGGTAGTTTCTTGGTATGATAACGAGAACTCATACACAAGCCAGATGGTTCGTACAATTAAGTACTTTGCTGAATTAGCATAATCCTGGTTGAATATTAATTGACCTTAAGGGTCCGGTCTTCATGGACCGGGCCCTTTTTTTCACGAAGGCATGAGCCTTGCACGAACATATATATCACGTGCGTCGGGTGCTTGCACACAGTACGCACGTGATATATATGTTCGTATAGGGCGAAGCCCGTGACCGAGCCGCGTGCGGCGAGGTTGCAAGGCGCACAGAAGGTGGCGAAGCCCGTGACCGAGCCGGGAGCGGCGAGGTTGCAAGGCGCAAAAGGCGGCGAAGCCCGTGACCGAGCCGCGTGCGGCGAGGTTGCAAGGCTGACATTACTGTACTTTGAACATTCCTCCGGAATATTCCGGAGAAGAATAATGTAATAATGAAAGGAGCATAAATATGCTGAATAAGAAATCCGTAGATGATATTAATGTAAAAGGGAAAAGAGTCCTGGTTCGTTGTGATTTCAATGTACCTTTAAAGGATGGACAGATTACAGATGAGAATCGTCTGGTTGCAGCACTTCCTACAATCAAGAAGTTAGTTGCAGATGGCGGTAAGATCATCCTTTGCTCACATCTGGGTAAGGTTAAGACAGAAGAAGATAAGAAGACCAAGACACTGGCACCGGTTGCTAAGCGTCTGACAGAGCTGTTAGGACAGGAAGTTAAGTTCGTAGCTGATCCTGAGGTTGTAGGCCCTAACGCAAGAGCAGCTGTAGAGGCTATGAAGGATGGCGAGATCATCCTGCTTGAGAATACCCGTTTCAGACCGGAAGAGACCAAGAACGGTGAAGCATTCAGCAAGGATCTGGCAAGCATCTGTGATGTATTTGTAAATGATGCATTCGGTACCGCTCACAGAGCTCACTGCTCAAACGTAGGTGTTGCTTCTTTAGTAGATACAGCAGTTGTTGGTTACTTAATGCAGAAGGAAATCGATTTCCTTGGAAATGCAGTTGAGAATCCTGTTCGTCCATTCGTAGCAATCTTAGGCGGCGCAAAGGTAGCTGATAAGTTAAATGTTATTTCCAACCTGTTAGAGAAGTGCGATACTCTGATCATCGGTGGTGGTATGGCATACACCTTCTTAAAGGCAAAGGGATATGAGATTGGTAAGTCTTTAGTAGATGATACCAAGATTGATTACTGTAAGGAAATGATGGAAAAGGCAGACAAGCTTGGCAAGAAGTTATTACTTCCTGTAGACTCTGTTATGATCACTGATTTCCCAAATCCAATTGATGCACCTGTTGAGACAACCATCTGTGATGCTGATAAGATGGACGCTTCCAAGGAAGGCTGCGATATCGGACCTAAGACAATTGAGCTTTATGCAGAGGCTGTTAAGACAGCTAAGACCGTTGTTTGGAACGGACCTATGGGTGTATTTGAGAACCCTACACTGGCTGCAGGTACAAAGGCAGTTGCAGCAGCTTTGGCAGAGACTGATGCTACAACCATTATCGGTGGTGGTGATTCAGCAGCAGCTGTTAATCAGTTAGGCTATGGTGATAAGATGAGCCATATCTCTACTGGTGGTGGTGCTTCCCTTGAATTCTTAGAGGGTAAGGAGCTTCCTGGTGTAGCAGCAGCTAACGATAAGTAAGAATGCAGGCAGATAAGGAGATAAGAAAATGGCAAGAAAAAAGATTATTGCAGGTAACTGGAAGATGAACAAGACTCCAAGTGAGGCTGTTGCTCTGGTTAACGAGTTAAAGGACTTAGTAAAGAATGATGATGTAGATGTTGTATATTGTGTACCGGCAATTGACATTGTTCCTGTAGTAGAAGCTACCAAGGGTACAAACGTAGCTGTAGGTGCAGAGAATATGTACTTTGAAGAGAGCGGTGCATATACCGGAGAAGTTTCAGCAGCTATGCTGGTAGATGCTGGTGTTAAGTATGTTATTATCGGACACTCAGAGCGTCGTGATTACTTTAAGGAAGATGATACATTACTGAACAAGAAGGTTAAGAAGGCATTTGAGGCTGGTCTTACACCGATTCTTTGCTGTGGTGAGTCATTAGAGCAGAGAGAGCTTGGCGTAACTATGGATTGGATCCGTCTTCAGATCAAGTCTGATCTGGCTGGTATTACCGCAGATCAGGTTAAGAGCATGGTAATCGCTTATGAGCCAATCTGGGCAATCGGTACCGGTAAGACAGCTACTTCCGATCAGGCTCAGGAAGTATGTAAGGGTATCCGTGATCTGATCGCTGAGATTTATGATGCACCAACAGCAGAGGCTGTTCGGATTCAGTATGGTGGATCTATGAATGCCGGAAACGCAGCAGAGCTGTTAGCAAAGCCGGATATCGATGGTGGTCTGATCGGTGGCGCATCTCTGAAGGCTGACTTCGGTAAGGTAGTTAACTATAACAAGTAAGAACTTGTAATTTTGTAAGAATGAAGCAATAAAATAAACTCTCGTCTGTGAGCGGATACTGGGTATCAGAAGCAGATGAGAGTTTTTTTATGCGAAAATTGGCGGAAATAACCGTTTGTCGCAAAATCATGACCGTTTGTCGGATGAATGAAGCGGAAAATGTAAAGTATGGTATACTGACAAAGTAGGAATCGTATTTCCGAATATTATGCAGAAAGACAAAAGAAAATGGAGGAATGGGAAATGAAGGATTATAAGAAGATAAAGGCAAATAAGAGTTATACAACGGCAGAATTATTTGAGGTTATAAAGGATTGTAACTTCACAGCAGGTAAGCCGGAGTATAAGGAGGTCGGAATTATTAAGTTTATCAAGCTTCCTGCGGTTGGAAGATACTGCCTGCATATTGTTGCCGGAGGAAACCGGATTCAGATTTCAATTACCGATGACATGGCACAGACTGGTACCTATGTAGCAAACTCTATGGTAAGCAGCAGACTGGGCGTTTTTGCAAAGGCACTGGATAAGGATAAGAAGCCATCCAGAGAAGTGCTGGAAAAGACAACGGAAGAGCTGGAGCGGTTCCTGGG
>CABQJA010000196.1 GCA_902464345.1 uncultured Clostridium sp. | reverse complement strand
GCCTAAGGGCGGCAGTCGGCCTTGAGTCTCCCGTAGCTTAAGTTCACCGGCTTCATCCATGCGGGGCACTCGATTGCTTAAGCTTTGCGGCAGTCGAAGATTTATGAAGCTACTGAAATGAACAGCCCGTTCGTAGGCGGTTTGTTGAGGGAATGAATGTATGCGGACTGTGATGGAAGAAACTGTAGTGGAAGAGCCTTCGGACGCGGGTTCGATTCCCGCCAGCTCCATATTTTGTACTAAGGAGGGACCCAACGAAGTTGGGAGGATGCCTTAGTACCCACGCAGATGCCGGTGAACGAAGTTCACATCCGATGCATCTGCGAATGTAAGCATTAAAACGAAAGATACAGAGGGTTATTTTATGAAAACAGCAAAAAAGAAGGTACTTGCTTTTGTATTACTGATCGGAACGATGATCTGTCTGGGAGCATGTGGTAAAAAGGATGAGGTAAAAGATGATCTGGTTACCTATGTCAATGATATGACAGAAGCCCAGAAGCTTCAGCAGGAGGCAATTGATACATACAATTCCTATGTGAATGATCCGGAGATGGACTCACAGGAGCTGCTGACAGCCCTGACAGATACGATTATTCCGAAGTATTCGGAATATCTGGATGCAATCAATGCACTGGCTCCGGCAACAACAGAGGTGACGGATGTTAAGCTGGCCTGTGTAGAAGGTGCAAACAAACAGTATGCAGCACTGACAAAGGTAAAGGAAGCTATTGAGGCGTGTGATTCAGATATGCTGACAGAGGCGGATTCGCTGATTCAGGAATCTGTACAGTTGTTCCAGGACTATGAAACACAGTTGAATACGTTAGCTGAAGAACATGAGGTTACGCTGATTAATGGAACTGGAAGTAGTGCCGAAGAATAAGATGCAAGTAGAGGTGTTCAGACCCTGTGTTTGAACACCTTTTTTGTTATCACGATTATTTGTGCAGATACAAATATAAATACGGGAGGGAAACGGATGGAAGAACAGGTAAAAGAGATGCAACAGGAACCGGATACAGCAGAGCTTCTGGTTGCAGGCTATGAATTTGCGACCATACGTGAAGCACAGGAAGCCAGAAAAGAGCTACGGAATATTCAGGCATTAAAAGAAAAAATCGATTTTAATAAAAAGAAGGATGTATTTGAAATATACAGACGACTGGTTGAAAAGCGGGCATTCCGGACTCCGGTCGGATTACAGTTCATGGGAGAATTCCGGGATTATCTGATTGATACGATGAAATACAGGGAAGAGGATGTTCCGTATATTCAGGCACCGTCCGGCAACGGAAGATTCCGGGAGGAACAGGAGGAGTTTCGCCTGCTGCAGACAGAGAATGAATCGTTTCGGAAAAAGTATCGTTATGCAATCGCAACGATCATTGCTCTGGTCGTGGTGGTCTTAACATTGTTTATTATTACGGCATTGAATCCGAATGTCGGATACATCAACACGGAGAATAAAATATTAAATCGTTACGCCGGCTGGGAAGAGGAGCTGACGAACCGGGAGAAGGAGATTCAGCAGAAAGAGGAAGAGCTGGGCATTACACCATCTACACAGGAGGAACCGTAATGTTCACAATTTTATCATATTCCTTTGATACAATAGCAGGAAATAAATGATCAGGGGTGCAGGCATATGGACAATTTAAAGATATTAGTGGTTGATGATGAAAGCAGAATGAGGAAGCTGGTCAATGATTTCCTGAGCCATAAGAACTTCCGCGTAGTGGAGGCTGCAGATGGCGAGGAAGCATTGGATGTTTTCTTTGAAAATAAAGATATTGCATTGGTGATTCTGGATGTGATGATGCCGAAAATGGATGGCTGGCAGGTATGTAAGGAGATCAGACAGTATTCCAAGGTGCCGATCATTATGCTGACAGCCAAAGATTCGGAACGGGATGAGCTGTTAGGATATGAGCTGGGAATCGATGAATATATTACAAAGCCGTTCAGTCCGAAGATTTTAGTTGCACGGGTAGAGGCAGTGCTGAGAAGAACCAGTAATTTGCAGGATTCCGATGTGATACAGGCGGGAGCCATTGAAATGGACGTTAATGCCCATATGGTGAAGGTGGATGGAGAACCGATAGAATTGAGCTTTAAAGAATTTGAGTTGCTTCATTATTTTGTTATGAATCAGGGTGTGGCACTGTCCAGAGAGAAGATTTTAAATAATGTCTGGAATTATGATTACTTTGGTGATGCCAGAACCATTGATACTCATGTCAAGAAGTTAAGAAGTAAGTTAAAGGATCGGGGAGAATATATTAAGACCATCTGGGGAATGGGTTATAAATTCGAGGTAACACCATGAAGATGAAGAATACGATTCAGTTCCGTCTGACGATAGTTTCAATTTCATTTATAGCATTGATCATAGCAATCAGCTGGCTGCTGTATCACAGAAGCTCATTTGTCTGGTTTGAGGCAAAGGCAGAAAAAAGCCTGGAAAGTCTTTATCAGCAGGTAAATGAGCTGTTTCTGGATACCGATGTCAGTGATGACGAGCTGGCAGTCGGCTTTGAAGGACTGAACAATCCGTTAAATGCAATTATCGTTGTGAGTGATGGGGAAAGTAAGATATATACCACAACGAATGAAAAAAGTATGATGTTTGACAGCTTAAATGCAATGACCAAGCTGATTCAGAATCCAAGCTATCTGGAAAACGGGAAAAACTATGTGATCGAGATTCATCAGGATGATCGTATGCAGACCGGATATTATGACCTGACCGGATATCTGAGCAACGGTTATATGATCGTAATACGAACCTCCATGGATTCGATCAATACCAGTGCACGGTTTACGAATCGTACCTTTTTATACTTCAGTCTTGCAATTCTGGTGCTGGCGGCAATTGTAATATCCTGCATCAGCCGGTATTTTTCAAAGCCGATCCATGATATGGCGATTGTTGCAAAGCGTATGTCCAATCTGGATTTTGATGCCAAGGTTACGGTGAAGTCGAAGGATGAAGTGGGTGAGCTGGGTGAAAGCATGAATGTGTTGTCTACAAAGCTTGAGCATACCATTTCTGAACTGAAAACAGCAAACAGTGCCTTGCATCATGATATTGAGCAGAAGACGCAGATCGATGAAATGCGGAAAGAATTCTTATCCCATGTGTCCCATGAGCTTAAGACACCGATCGCATTGATCCAGGGATATGCGGAAGGATTAAAAGAGAGCATCAGTGATGATCCGCAGAGTATGGAGTTTTACTGTGATGTCATCATAGATGAAGCAAATAAAATGAACAATATGGTAAAGAAATTGCTTTCTTTAAATGAATTGGAATTCGGACAGGAGCAGGCGCAGGTTACAAGGTTTGATATCAGCGAGCTGATCCGGAATATCTGTAATTCGTCCAATATACTGTTGGAGGAGAGCGGTGCAGAGCTGGTTCTTCCATCAGAGTCTCCGGTATATGTATGGTCAGACGAATTTCTGATCGAGGAAGTGGCTACGAATTATCTGACCAATGCCATTCATTATGTATCGAAACCGGGCCGGATCGAAATCCGGTTTGTTCAGCTGGAAAAAGAGCTGCAGGTGGTTGTATATAATACGGGAAATCAGATTCCGGAAGAAGAGCTTGATAAGCTCTGGATTAAATTTTACAAGGTTGATAAAGCGAGAACGCGGGAATATGGCGGTAGCGGTATCGGCTTGTCGATTGTGGCAGCTGCTATGGAAGCTCTGGGAAAGGACTATGGCGTTCGAAATGTAGAGGACGGAGTAGAATTTTATTTTAACCTGGATACGGATATTTCTTGATGGGAGAGGCTAAATGTGATAAAATTATTTTATTGATTATTGAAGTGATAACGGGGGTGTCGTTGTGAAACGAATCGGATGTCTGCTTGTGATCGTGATGATGATGGCAGGGCTGGCAGGCTGTGGCAGAGAGCTGTCGACAGAGGAAAATCGGGTAATTGCAGAATATGCGGCAGATCTGCTGTTGAAATATGATAAAGATTATCAGTCTAAATACATGAGTACAGAGAATGAACCGGATACGACTGTAACAACGGAGAGTCAGACCGGGGAGGTATCTACGGAAGCAACTACAGAAGTGACTACGGAGGCTGCTTCCGAT
>CABQJA010000195.1 GCA_902464345.1 uncultured Clostridium sp. | reverse complement strand
CTTGCACGTCTGGTCGAGGATGCCCGCAGTAAGCTGGGTGAGCTTGACGTCAAGCCGACCATTACCGGTTCCGGCGGTCTTGCAATTGCCAAGATCTTAGATGTCCCGTTTTCACAGGAGGTTGTCTGTGTGTGTGACCGATGCACTTCAGATGTATGCACCACAGACAGATGTATCCATCGAGCTTGGCGGTGAAGATGCCAAGATCATTTATCTTACCAATGGTATTGAACAGCGTATGAATGGCGTATGTGCCGGTGGTACCGGTTCTTTTATCGACCAGATGGCATCTCTGCTTCAGACAGATGCGGCTGGTCTGAATGAATATGCCAAGAATTACGATACGATCTATCCGATTGCTGCCCGCTGCGGTGTATTTGCAAAGACAGACATCCAGCCTCTGATCAATGAAGGTGCTACCAAGGAGAATCTGGCCGCATCTATTTATCAGGCAGTTGTAAACCAGACGATCAGTGGTCTGGCATGCGGTAAACCGATTCGGGGAAATGTTGCTTTTCTTGGTGGCCCGCTGCATTTCCAGTCTGAATTACAGAACGCATTTGTACGTAATCTGAACCTGACGGAGGAGCATATTATCGCACCTGACAATTCCCATCTGTTCGCTGCCATCGGTGCCGCCCTGAATGCGGAGCATACGGAGAGCGTTATCAGTCTGAAGTCTCTGGATGAGAAGCTTCACAGCGATATTCAGATCGAGATGGAGGTTGACCGTATGGATCCGCTGTTCCATGATCAGAAGGAATATCAGGATTTCTGTGAATCTCATAATCGATATACCGTTAAGAAGGGAGATCTGGCTACCTATGAAGGCAACTGCTTCCTCGGAATTGATGCCGGATCTACCACTACCAAGGTTGCTCTGGTCGGCGAAGACGGCAGCCTGCTCTACTCTTTCTACAGCAGTAACAACGGCAGTCCGTTAAATACCAGTATCCGTGCGATTCAGGAGATTTACTCCCAGATGCCGGACAGTGCCAAGATCGTTCGTGCCTGCTCCACCGGTTATGGTGAAGCACTGATCAAGGCTGCCCTGATGCTTGATGAGGGCGAGGTTGAGACGATTGCCCACTATACGGCAGCCGCCTTTTTTGAACCGGATGTTGACTGTATTCTGGATATCGGTGGTCAGGATATGAAATGTATCAAGATCAAGAATCAGGCAGTTGATAATGTTATGTTAAATGAGGCCTGCTCTTCCGGTTGTGGTTCCTTTATTGAAACCTTTGCCAAGTCCATGAATTATAAGATCGAGGATTTCGCTAAAATAGCATTGTTTGCAGAGCATCCGATCAACCTCGGTTCCCGTTGTACCGTATTTATGAATTCAAAAGTAAAACAGGCACAGAAGGAAGGTGCAGACGTATCCGATATTTCTGCAGGTCTTGCTTATTCTGTTATTAAAAATGCATTGCTTAAGGTTATCAAGCTGACCGATCCGAGAGATCTCGGAAAGAATGTCGTTGTTCAGGGTGGTACCTTCTATAATGATGCGGTGTTACGAAGCTTTGAGCTGATCTCCGGCATCACTGCGATCCGTCCGGATATCTCCGGTATTATGGGTGCCTTTGGTGCTGCCCTGATCGCCCGTGATAATTACGATGGTGAGACAGAAACGACCATGCTCTCCATCGATCAGATCAACAATTTGAAATATGAAACTTCCATGGCAAGATGTAAGGGCTGTACCAACAGCTGTCTTCTTACCATCAATCGATTCTCCGGCGGCCGTCAGTTCATTACCGGTAACCGTTGCGAACGGGGAATTGGTCAGAAAAAGAATAAGGATCATGTACCGAATTTATTTGAATACAAATTCAAAAAGCTGTTCGGCTATGAACCGCTTTCACCGGAGCTGGCTTACCGTGGTGAGATCGGTATTCCAAGAATCCTGAACATGTATGAGAACTATCCGTTATGGTATACATTCCTGACAAAGCTTGGATTCCGTGTTATCTTATCTCCGCCTTCCAGCCGGGATATTTATACACTGGGCATTGAGTCCATTCCAAGTGAGTCCGAGTGCTACCCTGCCAAGATTTCACATGGACACGTTATGTGGCTTCTGAAGCATAATATTAAAACGATTTTCCATCCATGTGTTGTTTATGAGCAGAATGAAACACCGGATGCATATAACCATTACAACTGCCCGATCGTTACTTCCTATGCGGAGAATATCAAGAATAACATGGAAGAGATCCAGAGTGACGATATCACCTATATCCGTCCGTTTATGGCACTGGATAACCGGGAAGCACTGGTTACGCGTCTGTATCAGGAGTTTTCAAAGTACTATGATGTTGAGAAGAAAGAGATCAAAGAGGCTCTGGATGCAGGCTTTGCAGAATATGAGGCTGTAAAGGAAGATCTGCAGAAGAAGGGTGAAGAGGCAGTCCGGTTCTGTGAGGAAAACAACCGGATGGGTATTGTCCTTGCCGGTCGTCCGTATCACGTAGATCCTGAGATCAATCATGGTCTTCCGGAGCTGATCAATTCCTATGGCATTGCGGTTCTGACCGAGGACTCGGTCGCTCATTTGGGTCATGTAGACCGTCCGCTGATCGTCTCCGACCAGTGGATGTATCACAGCCGTTTATACCGTGCCGCTAACTTCGTTAAGACCAGCAAGAATCTGGAAATGATTCAGCTGAATTCCTTTGGTTGCGGTCTGGATGCCGTTACAACGGATTGCGTAAATGATATTTTATCTGGTTCCGGCAAGATTTATACCGTGTTAAAGATCGATGAGGTCAGCAATCTGGGTGCTGCCAGAATCCGTATCCGATCTCTGATCAGTGCGGTAAAGGTACGGAATAAGAAAGGAATCGAACCGCATCCGATTTCTTCTGCATATGAAAGAGAGATCTTTACAAAAGAAATGAAGGATGACCGCTATACTGTGCTTGCACCTAATATGTCCCCAATTCATTTCAGTATGTTAATGCCGGCATTCAGTAAGAGCGGAGTCAACTTCGTAACGCTTCCGGATCCGGATAAATCCGCAGTGGATGTTGGATTAAAATATGTAAATAATGATGCCTGCTACCCTTCTATTCTGGTTGTCGGACAGCTGATCGAGGAGTTGCAGTCCGGGAAATACGATCTGGACAAGACCGCGCTGGCGATCACACAGACCGGCGGTGGCTGTCGTGCAACTAATTATATCGGATTCATCCGTCGTGCATTAAAGAAAGCCGGCTTTGAAAAGGTACCGGTAGTTTCCATTAATGCCGGGGGCATAGAAAGTAATCCGGGCTTCAAATATAACTACACCATGATCCGTGCTTCCATTCAGGCTGTTATTTACGGAGATGTATTCATGCGTTGTCTCTATCATATGCGCCCATATGAGCAGGTTCCGGGTTCTGCCAATGCATTGCATGAAAAATGGGAAAAAATCTGTATCCAGGCAATCAATGCCGGTGCTTCCATGAGCAGCTTCCGTAAAAACATCCGGAGCATTATCCGGGAGTTTGATGCCCTTCCGATCAAGGAAGATCTGAAGAAACCAAGAGTCGGTGTGGTTGGAGAGATTCTGGTAAAATTCCAGCCATGTGCAAACAATCAGATTGTGGATCTGCTGGAGGCAGAAGGTGCCGAGGCTGTTATGCCTGATTTGTCCGGATTCCTGGATTACTGTGCATACAATGCCAATTATAAGCATGAGTTTCTTGGTAAGACTAAGAAGTCTGCAACGATCAGCAATCTGGTGATCAAGTACCTGGATATCTTCCGCTCTACTGCAAGAAAAGAGCTGGAAGCAAGCAAGCACTTTAATAGCATTGCACATATTGAAGAACTGGCTGAATATGCAAAGCCGATCGTATCCCTTGGTAATCAGACCGGTGAAGGCTGGTTCCTGACTGCCGAAATGGTCGAGCTGATCAAGACCGGTGTGCCAAACATCGTCTGCTGTCAGCCATTCGGTTGTCTGCCAAATCACATTGTCGGTAAAGGTGTTATTAAAGAATTACGTGCCGCTTATCCGAAGGCCAATATTGTAGCCGTTGATTTTGATCCGGGTGCTTCTGAGGTTAATCAGTTAAACCGTATCAAGCTTATGCTCTCTACGGCTCAGAAGAATATGCGGGATGCCGAAAAAGCGACAGCTGCTAATGCTACTCCGTTACAGGAGGCAGCTGCCAGCGAAGCTTAAGTCAAGCACG
>CABQJA010000194.1 GCA_902464345.1 uncultured Clostridium sp. | reverse complement strand
ATATATAATACTAAATTATCCAGATGTTGTAAAGAAAATCAAGCAAAAAAAGACTACCAGCAAATGCTGATAGCCTTTCGTCTGTCTTGATTAATCAACAGCAATGATTTCTTTTTTATTATAAGAACCACAAGCCTTACATACGCGATGCGGCATCATTAACTCGCCACACTTTGGACATTTAACTAATGTAGGAGCGCTCATCTTCCAGTTTGCTCTACGCTTGTCTCTTCTGGCTTTTGAAGACTTATTCTTTGGACAAATTGACATAGTGTACACCTCCTTAATCCGAACTGATCTATGAATCTATCATAAATGAAAGCTCATAACTTCGCCTAACTTGACATAACTGCGAACAGAAAATCCGATTACCTGTAACAATTCTCTGCCACACCTTGTCAATTATACATAGTTGATACCTGTTTGTCAACAATAAATTTTATCTTTAAGCAGATACCAGTGCAACGGTTTCTCTGGCAATTGCCAGCTCTTCATTTGTCGGAACCACCAGAACAGGAACCTTGGAATTATCTGTCGAGATAACCTGATCCTCGCCGCGCACCTGATTCTTCTCAGCATCGATTTCAATCCCGAGATACCCAAGATAAGAACAAATGCCTGCTCTTGCTGTGGAATTATTTTCACCGACACCGGCTGTAAATGCAATTGCATCCACTCCGTTCATTACGGCTGTATAAGAACCGATATACTGTGCTACCCGATAACAGAACAGATCCATTGCGATCTTAGCCCGTTCATTCCCCTGTGCAATTGCTGTATCCAGATCTCTGAAATCACTGGACACTCCGGATACTCCGGCAACACCTGACTTCTTATTCAGAATATCCATCACTTCAGAAATTGTCTTATTTTCCTTCTGTGCGATAAACTCAATCACTGCCGGATCAACAGTACCGCTCCTTGTACCCATAACCAGACCATCTAACGGTGTCAGTCCCATACTGGTATCTACACTCTTTCCGTTCTGAACTGCACAGATACTTGCTCCGTTTCCCAGATGGCATACGATGGTCTTTAAGTCTTCCGGTTTCTTTCCAAGCAGCTCAGCCGTATGCTTGGATACAAAACTATGACTGGTTCCGTGGAACCCATATTTGCGAATCTTATATTTCTCATAATACTCATACGGAATACCATATAAATATGCCTTTGCCGGCATTGTCTGATGAAATGCGGTATCAAACACGGCTACCATTGGAACATTTGGCATCAGCTTCTTACAGGAATCAATTCCGATCAGATTGGCAGGATTATGAAGCGGTGCCAGATCATTGCATTCTGTAATTGCTGCGATCACCTCATCTGTAATGATCGTAGAAGCTGCAAACTTCTCGCCACCATGTACAATTCTATGTCCCACAGCTCCGATTTCATTCAAAGACGAAATAACACCATATTTCTCATCTGTCAGCATTTTCAATACCAGTTCTACTGCTGCGGTATGATCCGGCATCGGAGAATCCAACACAATGGTCTCCTTACCGACAGGTGTATGCTTTAATCTTCCGTCGATCTTAATTCTTTCACACAATCCTTTTGCCATTACCTGTTCCGTCTCTGAATCGATCAACTGATACTTCAGGGATGAACTACCGCAATTAATTACTAAAACATTCATACTCTGTCCTCCATATATATTTATAAAAGAGAGTGCCGAACGAATACAACCCTGCATTCACCCGGCATCCTATGTATCTTATATAATTTTACATCCTGACTGCTGTGCCTGTGCCTGAACGGCTGTAATTGCAACTACACCAACGATATCATCTGCACAACATCCTCTTGACAAATCGTTAACCGGCTTTGCAATTCCCTGTGTGATCGGCCCGTATGCTTCTGCTTTGGCAAGTCTCTGTACCAGCTTATAACCGATATTGCCGGCATCCAGATCTGGGAAGATCAATACATTTGCCCGACCTGCAACTTCACTTCCGGGTGCTTTGGATCTGGCAACCTCCGGAACGATTGCTGCATCTGACTGCAGCTCACCATCCACCTTCAGGGTTGGATCCAGTTCCCTTGCCAGCTTTGTAGCCTCCACCATCTTATCAACCTCCGGATGCTTGGCACTACCCTTGGTTGAGTGCGATAACATTGCTACAATCGGTTCGTCTTCTACCAGCAGTCGGAATGACTGTGCTGAACTCTCTGCGATATATGCGATCTCCTCTGCGTTTGGTGTCTGATTCAGACCGGCATCCGCAAAAATAAAAGTACCGTTATGTCCATACTCGCAATTCGGAACGACTACTAAGAAAAAGGCAGATACCAGCTTAATGTTCGGTGCCGTCTTCAATACCTGCAATGCAGCACGTAATACATTTGCGGATGAATTAATCGCTCCGGCTACCATACCATCTGCATCTCCGGCCTTTACCATAATACAGCCCATAAACAACGGATTGGTCAGCAGAATCTCTCTTGCCTCGTCTACTGTCATACCCTTACTCTTTCGAATGTCCGCCAACAGCTGTGAATATGCTTCTAATTTATCACAATTATGCGGATCTACAAACTGTGCTTTACTTAAGTTTAAGCCTTCTGCTGTCCGTAAAATTTCCTCTTTATTTCCAATCAGGATCAGATTCGCAAGATCTTCCTCTAATACTTTATGTGCCGCTACTACTGTACGTCTGTCACTGGTCTCCGGTAAAACAATCGTCATCTTCTTCTGTTTTGCCCGGGCCTTAATTGTATCTATAAACCCCACTGCCAATTTCTCCTTTCGATGTTGTATCAATATTATAACAAGTTCAAACTTTGTATACAATACACAATCCGCAAAAAAATTGTCTTTTTATGCATACAATTTATCATACTCTCTGCACATCCGGACCGTCCACTTTGATCTGTCCGCGTCCGTGTTCCTTGGCATAATACATGGACCAGTCTGCCCGCTTGATGAGCTGATCCACATCCTCACACAACGACGGATAACTGGAAACTCCGATACTCACATTCATAGATACCTTCTGGTCATATGCCTCCACCAGAGTAGTTGCGATCTCCTTATGCAATTCCCGGATTACTGGCAATGCCTGTTCCAGTCCGCAATTCGGAAATACCAGCACAAACTCCTCTCCGCCATACCGGCATATAAAGCCCAGATCCTGTTCTTCTATCCTGCGATATGCCATATGTGCGATTGCTTTGATCACCTCATCTCCGACCAGATGTCCATACGTATCATTGATATGTTTGAAATGATCAATATCAAACATGGCCACTGTCAGGTTTTCTTTCATCTCCAGCGTATGCTTTGCCTGTTCTTCAAAAAGCTTATTAAAATGCATACGGTTATTGATTCCGGTCAATCCATCCGTTTCGGCAATATGTCTGGTATTATATAATAATTTGATATTGCGCATTGCCAGATTCAACTGCGGAACAATCGTATCATAGAATGCGATCTTACTGTTAAAGGCATTCCGATACATGGAACCACTGACGATAATTCCGTATTTCTGGTCATCCAGAATCAACGGCAGAACCATTATGGCAGATGCCTTTGTCTGCCGGATGCCCGGATATTCCTCCTTCGGCAGATATGTGATAACGGTCGGCTCATCCGTATCCGGAGCTTCCCTGTAAAGCCGTTCCATTTCCGGAACCGCTTTCAGATCCGGATTCGACACGCTTTTAAACCGGCATCTGGAATGTTTGTTGTAAAATACGCCCTGATTAATATAGATACCGCAGAACTCTACATGCCGCACCTGTATGATCGTATCAATAATATAGTCCATAATTTCCGAAACATCTGATGAAAATGAATTATTCAGATACTTCAAGATGTCAGCCTGAATTGATAACTCATTGTTGTATTGCTTGATCTCATCATTCATCTGAGTCAGCTTTATCTTCTGCAGATTCAGTTCATCATTTACCTTCTGGATCCGGTTCTTGAAATCCACCAGCTCCTGATTACTGTCCTCCATGGAATCAATCTGAGAAAACAGAAGGTTGATCCGGTTAACCAGCTTCCGTTCATTCAGATAATAGAGCCGGACGATCACGATATCAAACACACATAACATTGCATAGGCAAACAACAGAAGAAAGCCGTCTATTGTGATCCCGCGAATCGAGAAATTCAGAATCTGACACACCAATGCCGGAAGTGCCAGCTGTATGAATGCCCATACATTCATCAGATCATCCGTAATCCCGCTGTAATATGAG
>CABQJA010000193.1 GCA_902464345.1 uncultured Clostridium sp. | reverse complement strand
ATTTTAAGACCTCTTCCAATGTTGGAATATGGTATCCGAGAGCCTCTGAGGCATCGGAGAGCTGCTGATATGTCAGGGTACGAAGCGGGATATTGTTGATCGCCTCGTCATGGTAGACAACCAGAATTTTATCGAAGGTCTGGCGCACATCCAGTTCAATCGTGTCGGCATGGACATCCATTGCAATCTGAAAGGCTTCCATTGTATTTTCACGGGCAGCCAGATAAGAGGCACCCCGGTGGGCAATAATTTCTGAACTCATAATTGGCATGATTCCTTTCTTTTTGTGAGCATTCGGTCTGAAGAGTAAGTTATAACTCACATTACCTTGATTTTAGCGAAGAAGTCTATGGAAAACAAGTGGTATTTGTGTAGAAAAAATGAAGAAATCATGTAGTTTATTTGTCATTTTTTAACCTGGATCGAAGAGGTTTGCAAGCGGAGAAAAATAATGGTAGAATAGCCATATATTTTTATTGAAAGGAAAGGCTATGAAGAAGAGCAGAGCTGGAGTGATCCTTGTACTGATCGTGCTGGTTGCCGGCATAGTATTATATGGTGGTGAGCGGCTCTTTGCAGTACAGATCCATAAGAATAATATGATTTCCTCAGCAGAGGAGCTGGGCGTCCGGATTACGAATCAGCTGATGAAAGGCAACACCTCATTTTCAACTTATGTAAATGGTCTGAGCGAGGCGAATCTTGTCGGGATCAATCATGGTCTGGATGGTTTTTTCGGGCACGTTGCTTCCTACACGGTTTTGCGGAAGGTGAATCCGCAGGTACAGCAGGTACGATTTGATCTGGAGCTGTCGGATAATTATTATGTATATCAGAACGTGGTTCATGGGGCTCCGATTGAGGATAACGAGATTGCACAGGCACTGACCGGAAAGGTACAGGAGATTCTGGGACAGTGTGACGGAATGACAGATTATGAGAAAGTGGTGTACTTCCATGATTATCTGGTTACCCATACGGTATATGGATTTTTAAGCGGTGATAAGGAAGAACTGTCTTATACGGCGGCAGGTTCTCTGCTGTATGGTACGTCGGTCTGCAATGGATATGCAGAGGCAATGGAGCTTTTGCTGATGTGCAGTGGCATAGATACCTATATGGTGGTAGGAACCGCAGACGGAGAGAGTCATGCATGGAATATTGTGAAGCTCAATGGGGAATGGTATCATGTGGATGTGACATGGGATGATCCGTTACCGGATACGGAGGATCAGGTATTGCATGTATATCTGAATATTGATGATGCAGTTATGGAGCGGACACACACATGGAACCGGGATGCATATCCTGCATGTACATCCATGGAGTACAATTATTATGAGCAGGAGGGTGCTGCAGTCGGCAGCTTTAATGAGTTTAAGGTATATGTCTTAAAGCAGATGCGGGAAACGGACCGGATAGAGCTGATGGTGAAAAATGCACAGGAGGAACAGTATGACTGTGGCTTTGTAGTGAAATCCGGAGGTGCCAAATCCGTGAACTGGCAGGAATATGAAGGTGAAGATTATACGGTTATGGTAATAACCATACAGAAATAGATAGGAACAGATAGAAGCATATGGTAGAAATGGAAGCAGTGAGGTGACAGAAGAATGACAAAAACAGAATTTTTACAGGAATTACAGGATTCTCTGAGAGGAGAAGTGAGCCCATCCCTGATACAGGAAACGGTAAATTATTATACAAGATATATTGACGAGGCAATTGCCGGAGGACAGACGGAGCAGGAGGTTTTGGAGTCTCTGGGGTCGGCACGGCTGATCGCAAAGTCGATCATTGAGGCGAATTCCGTAAAGCGAAATGCAGAGACAACCGGTCAGACACAGCAGGCACAGGAGGAGGCTCCGAAAAAAAGGAGCGGCTTTACATTCCGCTCCTGGTATGGACGTCTGCTTCTGATCCTGCTGGCACTTGTGGCAGTGGGCATCATACTGGCACTGATCGTGGGGGCTGTGGTTGTAGTATGGCAGCTGCTGCCGGTGCTTGCCGTGATCATTCTGATCATTGTTCTGGTACGGGTATTTCTGCGGATCGGTAAGGATTAGGGGATTAAGGCCATAATATCAGGTGGTCAGGATATCAGAGATCGGATAAACTGACAGAAATCAGGCCCTAAGCGTTCCGGCAGATAGCGGCTGCAGACCGATGCATATTGATCCCGGTCTGCCGGTGCAATCCGGAGCATGGCTTCGGATAATTTTTCAACCTGCTCCTGATCCGTACCACTACAGTCATAGTAGGAGATGGCATTACCTGCGATTTCTTCAAAAATAGACAGGTTGCTTGCCAGAATCGGCTTGTTATAATGCATGGCTTCGATGACCGGAATCCCGAAGCCCTCCGCTCTGGATGGGAAAAGAAAGCCGGAGCAATGCTCAAAGAGAACGGATTTTTGCTCTTCATTGACATAACCCAGGGAAACAAGTCCCGGAGTCGTCTGACTGATCTCATCATAGAGCTTCTGAATGTCGGCCTCCCGGATCTTGCCACCGAGATACAGGTTCTTTGTACCGCCGGATTTCCGGTAAAGCTGATAAGCCTTTAGCAGAAGATCGGTACCCTTTCGTTTCTCCAGATTTCCGATATATAAGAAATAATCCTCATTCAGGATCGGAATATCCGGAAACAGAACTGTTGGAGACGGCAGAGGATCCTCATTTGCCGGATTTTTGATAATAATGTAGCTGATCAGGTTCGGTAAGGCAGCTGCTCTTGTAAAGCGCTGCTCGACATCCCGCTTGGTCTCCATGGAATTATAGGTCAGACCGTCTGCCTGTTTCATGGTCTGTTTTAATCCGTATTTAAAATAAACCGGATAGATATGTCCATGATTTTCCGGCTGGGTTAATGGGAAAACATCATGGATGGTGACCAGAATCTTGCCGGTAAACCGTTTCAGACGAACCGGAATCAGGTTATTCGGTTCCCAGAACAGATCCGGGTGATAATAGTCTAACGAGTCCTGAACGAACCGGAAATATTTAAGCACCTGAACGCTCTGGGAAATCTGTGTTCCATAGGTAACGATCGGGACACCACGTTCAGCCAGATCAAGCATCTCATCACTGGTGGCAATATCGCTCAGCAGGGTGATCTCAAAATCCGGCTGTTTCAGTAATTCTATTAAAAAGTCATATAAATACATGCCGATGCCACTTGGATGACTGCCAAGGGAACGGGCATCCACTAATAATTTCATGTTTTTCACCGCCTTTGCTAGATTATAGCTTAATTGATATGGGTTTTCAATATTGTTTCCGGAAGAAAAGAAGGGTATGATAAGAACAGAATAAAACAGGATGAAAGGGGTATGCATATGGAAGATAAGATAAAAGAATTAAAAGAAGTGGTACAGGCAAGCAGTAGGGTTGTGTTTTTCGGTGGGGCAGGCGTGTCAACGGAAAGCGGTATCCCGGATTTCAGAAGTGTGGATGGCCTGTATAACCAGAAATATAAGTATCCGCCGGAGCAGATCATCAGCCACAGCTACTATAGAAGCCATCCGGAAGAGTTTTTTGAATTCTATAAGGATAAGATGATCTTTACAGATGCGAAGCCGAATGCTGCACACATCCGGTTGGCGGAGTTGGAACAGGAGGGCCATGTGCAGGCGGTGATCACGCAGAATATTGACGGCCTGCATCAGATGGCAGGCAGTAAGGAAGTGCTGGAGCTGCACGGATCGATCCACCGGAACTATTGTGAAAAGTGTCACCGGTTCTATGATCTGGACTATGTGGTTCATGCAGACGGAGTTCCGAGATGTGAGTGCGGCGGGATCGTAAAGCCGGATGTGGTTTTATATGAGGAAGCATTGGATCAGCAGACGATTGAGAAGGCATTGTATTATATTTCACAGGCGGAGGTGCTGATTATCGGGGGAACATCGCTGGTAGTCTATCCGGCAGCGGGAATGATCGATTATTTCCGCGGAAAGCATCTGGTAGTGATCAATAAGGCACCGACACCGAGAGATGAGAATGCGGATATTCTGATTCAGGACAGTATCGGAAAAGTGTTCTCACAAATATAAAGGAAACAGGAGAAAATCTGAAAAAAACATAAATTTCTTTTTCTGTCAGATAATTTATGCTATACTGTAGAGTATGAAAAGTTATAGGAAAAAAGTGTGAGGAGTGATCATGTGCAGGGAAATTTTTCAGAGATTACAAAGGAATTGGTGGATTTATCGGAAATCTGCAGAAAGAACGGCAGCATTGATCCACAGCTGTATGT
>CABQJA010000192.1 GCA_902464345.1 uncultured Clostridium sp. | reverse complement strand
GTATCACATCTCCCACCGGCTTTTCATTTTCTTTCAGAAAGAAATGATTTCCGAGGAACTCATACTGTGCAAATTCTCCCTCGGTATATCCCTGCCACTGACGGACTTCTTCTGCGGTCAGATCCTCGCTTGCGTAAAATGCCGTCAGATCACAGGTTACTTTCTCAGGCACCTCTGCTGCCTGATATTGCAGGAGCAGTCCGTAATCTACTTTCACCGGCCGGATAAACAGATTCAGAAACCGCTTATTTTCCAACAGCCTCGGATCCATTCCGCCAAAATTACACAGAGCATCTCCGGATTCCGAACTTCCCGGACCATGTCTGTCATATCCTGCACTAATTCCTCAAACGTATGATAATAGCTTTCTTTTCGTCTGGTCCCATGCCCGGCATATTCAGCAGCCGTCACCTCGATCTGATCCTGCAGCTCTTCCTTTAATCCATGAAAGAATGCTGCCGATCCACCCGCATATGGAAAACATATTAACTGTATCTTCTGCATACTACCACACCTTTCTCCGCATTTTTCACTTTCTACGTACATTCCTCTTTCTCCAGATTGGTATCATGACCGCCAGTATCAAAAGCGATGCCAGTGATATAATTGCCCCAATCCGTATTCCCGGTGTCTCATACCGCAGCTCTATCTCGTTATATCCTGCTTTGATCGGAATTGCCATGTACATTCGGTTTCCTTCCAGAATCTCTACCGGCTCTCCATTTATTGTGGCACTCCATCCAATACTATACGGCAGCGCAATGCAGAGGATCCGATCTCCGGATGGCTCTGTATGTGCAGTTACCACATTACCATCGATTGTAATATCCTCTACCGGATCTGCTGCCAGTGCACTCACCCGGTCCACATACTGATACATCGGCTGACAGATCACTTCCATATCATCAAACGAATAAAATCCTGCCTGTGTAAACTGGATCGTGATCCCATCCTTTGCCTGCTCCGAATAACCGAGATTTACCAGTAAATCCTTAGCTCCTCTGTAATACTGATGGGCATCTGATAGTAACTCACATCGTTTCTCCACTCCCGGCACAGATACAATAATGTTACTGGTACGATTCGTATTTTGTAGAAAATGATTCCCATTATATTTCGCTTTCTGATATCTGGAGCTATTTTCATTCAGTCCATAAGTCCGTTCTTCCCGGGACGTTAAATTCGAATAATGAATGTTTTTCCATAAAAGATACGTCTCTGATTTTCTCCATCCGCGACAGGAAACCCATACGGATGAATTGTCCTTCTTTACGATCAAGCCATTCTCTGTTACTTCAATCCACTCCGGATCTATATTCTCCTTAATCTGCTCTAGCAATTCTTCCTTTGTTTCAACTGTTTTACCGGTGTGCTCAAGCTCTGTCTGCGGATAACCATCTAAGGTCTCATTCAGTACAATCCCCTGAAGCATTGCCTGCTCCTTCATATTGGGTTCCAATCCATCATATACATCTCTGGTGATATACGTATCGTACGTATACATGATTGGCAGGTAATACTGGTTAACATAAAGGAATACATTCTCTTCTGTTCCATCCAGATAGGTCTTCAGTTGCCGCTGCTCTCCAATATATCCATACGGTACCTGTGCCACCTGAGACTCTGCTACCGTCACATACTTCACCCCTGCCAGCTCATTTAACACGGTGCGCTGATCGAAATCCAGAATCTGAAACGGAATACTCTGCTGCGAATTGCCCAGTTCACTGGAATAATCGACCACCCGCTCACCGGTAAAGCTGAAATAAGAGCTTATTCCGTTATAATCGGAGCGTAAACCATAATTCTTATATCGATACTTCATCGCATAGCTTGGAAATATAACATCCAAACGAAATACACTGGTATCCGAATTATTCTCCATCATCACGATAGAAGAATTATCCGCTTCTGCCTCTACACTTCCGGCATCCACAAACTCACCGATGTAATTCTGTCCTGCCGGTGCATAAAGCGACCATGCCATAAGCGAAATATCCAGAAATACAAATCCCAGAACTGTCGCCCGGATTCTATATGGATGTCCGGATATCGTCTGTCCGCCTGCAAGTACGATCAGTGCCATTATCATCAGCAGCAGATAGGAATATTCCATCTTCTTACCTGCAAACAGATATAATCCGATCTCAAAAACAGAAAAAACGATCACAGCTATCCGTAATTGTTTCTGCTCTCCCGCCTGCATTGTAAACAATCGCGGAAGCATCGCAGCCACTGTCAGTGCTACCATCATGGCAAATATAAAGGTCCAACGATTCGTTTTTCCCATAAAGCCGTTAAACAATAAGACCATTATCGGTATACAGAATACCGGTACTCCAGCCAGAATACCGATTTTCATCTGCCTTGCCTGCCTGTCCTTTCGCATAAACAGCAGACAAATACATAGTACCGCTATTCCGGAAAAGCCCAGAAAGCCATGTAATCCGATTTTATTCGTCGTCAGGAACCCGGTTAACAATTGGTAATAATAGTTCCAGTCAAAATGCAGATAACTTCCAAACGATGCTCCCGACACTCTGGCACTATTAAAAAGCCTTATAATTCCCGGGACAAAACAAATCGCAGCAATTCCAACTCCCCATACGAAAATCAATGCCGTATACAGAAAACACCCTGCAAAATCCCGGACGTTTCTCTGCCTGTCCATATGAAAGTACCGGATACAGGCATAGACTACTGCCGGCAGAATTATCATATAAAGGAATGTAAAACTACTCATTCCACAAAGTGCCACAACCGCAAGAAATAACCACGGCTTCTTTTTCTCCAAAATATGCTCAATTCCCAGAAAGAGTAATGGCAGATAGCACATTAGTTCCATAAAGAATGTATGTCTGCATGCATAGTACAGACTATAACCGCAGAACGTATATACCATACTGCCTACAAGTCCGGCATAACCATCCCAACGAAATCTACGTATCAGCAATGAAAAGCACAGACCACACAAATATAAATAAAAGATCACCCGGATCAGCAGGAACACTTCAATCCCGCTTTCCGGCACCAATGCAAATAAGAAATTAATCGGCCGGAAGGAAAATGCATCCTGGAAATCCTGTCCAAACCCAATTGACATATCCCACATCGGAAAGCGGAAGGTATGATCTACCAGAATACTTCTCGCTATCTCTCGAATCCACCTTCTGGTATACAGTAAACTTGGATAATGCTGTGACAATCCATCGGCGGCCCATAAAAAAGACTTTCCGAAATACAGAAAAGCAAACTCCGCTCCTGCAAAGAAAATTGCAAACAAAATCGTATATGACACATAATAATTCCGCGGACGTTCCAGATGTCCTATCCAATTTCTTAATTTACTTTGCAACTTTTCTTTATTCATGCCTTACCTCATATCAGTGATACCGCTTTCTTCTAATCTTTTGAATTGTTCTCCACCATGCCGGTATTCCCAGTATCAAAATCAAAACGCCGACCGCCAACACAGATATCGCAATGCCGAGTCGTATTCCGGGTGTCTCATAATTCAGTTCAATATTATTATAACCCGTTTTTAATGGAATTGCCATATACATTCCATTTCCTTCCAATACCTCGACCGGTTCCCCGTTTACCTTTGCACTCCAGCCATCGCTGTACGGAATCGCAATACAAAGGATCTTGTCCTTTGATAATGTAGTATGTGCTGTCACGGTGTTACAATCAATCGTAATATCCTCTACCGGATCTTCTGCCAGCTTTGCTACCCGGCTTACATACTGATCCATTGGCTGAGAAATTATGCTAAATTCATCAAAAGTATAAGTTCCAATACTTGTAAACTGAAATTGTACATATGTTGTATCTTCTGAGATATATCCCAAGTTTGCCAACTTATCCTTTGCACCACTATAATACTGATGTTCCATTGACAATAATGGTATTGTTGTTTTCGTTTTGTCAGAGCTTACATTAATATATGCCGTTTCTTGCTTACTGCTAAACATATTATTTCTAACATAATCCATGTTTTCATAACGTGTATACTGCTGCCCTAATTCATATGCCTTCTGTTCATTATATGTAAATGGCTGATATAGCAATCCCTCAAAGGATGCATATAGCTCACATCCCTTCTTTATTTTTACCGGAATTTTAACACTTGCTCCTCTTTTCTTCACAACAATAGCATTATCAATAATTTCTATTTCATTCGGATCCATATTCTTTTTTATATACTCCAGAAGCATTTCTTCATCATATACAGCATTATAATTAAATTTTATATTTGCATTATTATAACCCTGTATCGGTGCTTTTAAAACGACTCCTTGCAGC
>CABQJA010000191.1 GCA_902464345.1 uncultured Clostridium sp. | reverse complement strand
CGGCTGCTAATCTTCTCTTCTCACATCCAAAACGATCTGTTCTGAACAACAGGGAGCTGTCAACGGCAGTTCCCTGTTTCTCATAGTTTGGCATTCAATCCCGTGCCTCTGCATATATTCATTATAAGTATATGGCATATATTCCCGTTGACAGCCATTGGAAAGGAATCTTATGAAACAATCATTGCAGCATCCTTTAGATAATCTCTATCCGAATAACAGTCTTTTCCTGCTGGAAGCCATGATTCCTTACCTGGATCCCTCGTTCCAGCTTCCCATTGCACTTCTGATCAAGTTGCAGGAGCTGCGTACTCTTGTACAGTTCTTCCGTAACCCATCCCGGATGGAATCCTTTGGGTTCAACCGCAGCAGCTGTGGGAATGAAGAACTGATGTCTGCGCTGTGTCAGACCATGGGAATCAATCTGCCGGAACAGATGGCCAACATGCAGAATATGCAGAACATGATGAATCTGGCCGGTTCCATGAATCTGTCTCCGCAGATGGCTCCATCTCCCCCTGCAGGCTCTGATATCATTCCGGATTCCTTCCGAACGGATGCCTTTCAGACAGATTCCTTCCAGACGGAAACTGCCGATTCCATGTCTCATAATCGGGAAGACATGATAGATGCCATACGTCAAATCTTATCTGAACAGGAAGGTGATACCTATGAATCCGAATCTATTACGTAGCATTCCCCCTGCCAAGCTCCGCATTATCCTGGAGCTGATGGAAGCCAGCCGGGGGAAGGGTACAGACTCTGTCATGCCGCTGCTTATGCAGGCCAATCAGAAAATGCAACAGCAGGGACTTCAGTTCACGCCTGCCGAATCCCAGCTGATCCTGGATATGCTGAAGGAGGATATGACACCGGAGGAGATCCGTCGGCTGGAAATGATGCAGTCCATTCTTGCCAATTTTCACTCCTGACGTTTCCCACGGCTGCTGTTTTCCGTTGCTGCTGTTTTCCGGCTGTCATTCCGCATGGTTGCCATTTTCATTCTGATCTACTGCCATTTTTCAATGGCATGACTGTGAACTGCCAGCCGGTGGATATAACGTTCCATTTCTTCTCTGGAGCTGAATTCTGACATATGCTTCAGAATCTGCTCCCTTGATACATCATCATATCCTTTCAGAATCTCGTCCAGAACCGTCTCCGGTCCCTGCTTCAGATTCGGAAATCCGGTAAGGGCTGCCATCAGGGCTGTATTTTGAAAGAAAAAATTATTATCAAACATAAAATCACCTCACGGTTAGTATGAACCGGGAGGTGATTTTTATACTTTTATATTCTGTTGTAAAAATTACTTCTGAACAATATTTACGATCTTGCCCGGAACATAAATCTCTTTTACAATCGTACCGGTAAGCTTGTCAGCAATCGCCTGCTTTGCTTTTTCAAGAACTGCATCCTTTGCCTCATCTACACCGATCATAACGGTCGCACGAGTCTTTCCGTTAATCTGAACCGGAATCTCTACCTCGTCATCCTTCATGTCTTCTTCGTTATACTCCGGCCATTTCTGATGGAATACGGAATATTCTCCACCTAACTGCTCCCATAATTCCTCTCCGATATGCGGAGCGAATGGTGCGATCATAATAACAGCGGCCTTTAAGGTCTCCTTATCCACACCGGTCTTCTTGGTCAGATCTACGAACTTGTTATTATATTCCATAAATGCACTGACAACCGTATTCAGACTGAACTGCTCAAAACGGGTTGTTACATCCTTGATCATTCTGTGACGCAGCTTGATCAGTTCCTTTGTCTCCGGAACATCCTTATCCTTATTGGTCATTACCATCGTATAGAAACGATTGATGAATCTGTATACACCGTCGATTCCGCTGTCATCCCAGATAGAATCCAGCTCCGGTGGTCCGATAAAGAGCTCATACAGACGTAAGGAATCACATCCGTAATCCCGTACCATATCATCCGGCGATACGATATTTCCCAGAGACTTACTCATCTTGGTAGCCTGACCGGTCTCACGGTCTCTACCGCATACCATACCCTGATTAAACAGCTTATGGAATGGTTCATCAAAGTCAATTACTCCGATATCATGTAAGAACTTGGTATAAAATCTTGCATATAACAAATGAAGTACGGCATGCTCAACGCCACCGATATACATATCTACCGGAAGGTACTTATCAGCTTTTTCACGGCTTACTAATTCCTTATCATTCTTTGGATCCACATACCGCAGGAAATACCAGGAAGAGCCTGCCCACTGTGGCATGGTATTGGTCTCTCTCTTTGCCGGCTTTCCGCAGCAAGGACAGGTTGTATTTACCCAGTCTGTAATATCTGCCAGCGGAGACTCTCCGGTTCCGGTCGGCTGATAACGCTCAACATCCGGAAGCAGCAATGGAAGCTGATCCTCCGGTACCGGTACGGCTCCACAATCCGGGCAATGAATGATCGGGATTGGTTCGCCCCAGTATCTCTGACGGGAGAATACCCAGTCACGCAGCTTATAATTGGTACGTTTCTTACCAAAGCCCATCTTTTCGATCATTTCCGGTGCTTCCTTCTTCAGTACGGAAGATTCCATACCGTTCCACTCACCGGAATTGATCATTGTACCGGATGCTTCAGTATAAGCCTCTGTCATATTTTCAATTTCTTTTCCATCCTTTGCAATTACCTGAATGATCGGAAGATCAAACTTCTTTGCAAATGCAAAGTCTCTGTCATCATGTGCAGGTACACACATGATCGCACCGGTACCATAATCTGCCAGTACATAATCAGACAACCAGATTGGCACCTTTGCTCCGTTTAACGGATTGATCGCATAACTGCCGGTAAATACACCGGTCTTCTCCTTGTCCTGCATACGGTCAACGTTAGACTTCATGGATGCATCATAAATGTACTTGTCTACGGCTTCCTTTGTCTCCGGTGTCGCCAGCTCTGCCGCAAGCTTATGCTCCGGAGCCAGTACCATAAAGGTTGCCCCGTATAAGGTGTCCGGTCTGGTTGTATATACCGTAATGGCCTCATCCCGACCGTCTATCTTAAAATCTACTTCTGCACCATAAGACCGCCCGATCCAGTCAGACTGCATCTTCTTAACCTTCTCCGGCCAATCCAGCGTATCCAGATCTTCCAGCAGCCGGTCAGCATATGCTGTGATCTTCAGCATCCACTGTCTTAAGTTCTTTTTTGTAACTTCGGAATGACAGCGTTCACACTTACCATCTACAACTTCCTCATTTGCAAGACCGGTCTTGCAGGATGGACACCAGTTGATCGGCATCTGCTTCTCATATGCCAACCCTTTCTTGAACATCTGCACAAAAATCCACTGTGTCCATTTATAAAAGTTCGGATCTGTGGTATTTACCTCGCGGTCCCAGTCATAGATTGCCGCGATCTCATTAATCTGACGCTTAATGTTCTTGATATTCTCTGCTGTAGAAATGCTCGGATGAACTCCGTTTTTAATTGCATAATTCTCTGCCGGAAGACCAAATGCATCCCATCCCATCGGATGGATCAGATAATATCCCTGCATCATCTTGTATCGGCTCCATGCATCACTGATTACATAACCTCTCCAGTGTCCGACATGCAGACCATTGCCGGAAGGATATGGAAACATATCCAGGCAGTAATACTTTGGCTTTTTTCCATCGTCTACGTTGATTGGATTTTCTTCCCAACCCTTTCTCCATTTGTTTTCAATTGCTCTGTGATTATAAGCAATAGCCATTATTCTATCCTCCTGCTTCCTGTATCTACCTATAAACTGCTTTTAGTAGTCATAATCTTCGTAATCATCATACATACCGTTGGCATAATCATTCAGAATATTACGATTATTCTGACGCTTTACCCGTTGCTGCGGTCTTGCGCCTTCTTCCTTGTTTCGCTTGGACTCTTTTTTCTTGATCGTCTTCTGCTCACGTTCCAGCCGTTTGATCGTTTCGAATTTATCCGGCTGTGGTTCTTTTACTTTTTCTGATGTCTTTGGTCTGGATGAACGATATACTTTTCTTCCGTCGTCATCATCCTTGTCCTTGGCATAATTATTATATCCTCCATAGGAACCCCGGGTATCCCGTGGCTTATATCCACTTTTTCCGTCATTACTCCTGAAATTCCGGTTGTTATTATCCCGTCTTTTGTATTCACCATGACTCTGTCCGGTACGGTTTTCATTATTGCCCCGATTGTTACGATAATCACCGTTGCCTCTGGACTCTCCGTTACCTCTGGACTCACCATTGCCTCTGAATTCACTGTTATTTCTTGAATCTCTCGGTCTGTATTCCCTGTTGCTGCGACCTTCTCCCGATCTGCGGGAATTAT
>CABQJA010000190.1 GCA_902464345.1 uncultured Clostridium sp. | reverse complement strand
CGTGTAGACTATTCCGGACGTTCCGTTATCGTAGTTGGACCGGAACTTAAGATTTACCAGTGTGGTCTGCCAAAGGAAATGGCAATCGAGCTGTTTAAGCCGTTTGTTATGAAGGAGCTGGTAGCCAATAAGCTGGCTCACAATATTAAGTATGCAAAGAAGATGATCGAGAAGCTGGATCCGGTTGTATGGGATGTGCTGGAGGATGTTATCAAGGAGCATCCGGTTATGCTGAACCGTGCACCGACTCTGCACAGACTGGGTATTCAGGCATTTGAGCCAATCCTGGTAGAAGGTAAGGCAATTAAGCTGCATCCATTGGTATGTACCGCATACAATGCCGACTTCGATGGTGACCAGATGGCTGTCCATCTTCCATTGTCTGTTGAGGCACAGGCAGAATGTCGATTCCTGCTGCTGTCTCCAAATAACCTGTTAAAGCCTTCGGATGGTGCCCCTGTAGCGGTTCCGTCTCAGGATATGGTATTAGGTATCTACTACCTGACCATGATGAAGGAAGGCGATAAGGGTGAAGGCAAGATCTTCAAGTCCGAGAATGAGGCGCTTCTTGCATATGAGAATAAAGAGGTTA
Organism: uncultured Clostridium sp.; assembly: GCA_902464345.1. GTDB lineage: Bacteria > Bacillota > Clostridia > Lachnospirales > Lachnospiraceae > CAG-632. The sequence continues at coordinate 3,802 of CABQJA010000190.1, read as the reverse complement.
CATTACATGCAAAGATTAAGGTTCGTGTAAAGGGTGAGGATCTGGAAGGTAATCCATATTCAAGAGTCATTGAGACAACCCTGGGCCGTCTGATCTTTAATGAGATTATTCCACAGGACTTAGGCTATGTAGATCGTACCAAGCCGGAGAATCTGTTGCTTCCTGAAATTGATTTCCATGTAGGAAAGAAGCAGCTGAAGCCGATCCTGGATAAGTGTATCAATACACATGGTGCAACCAAGACTGCTGAAGTTCTGGATGATATTAAGAGCATGGGTTACAAGTTCTCAACCCGAAGCGGTATGACCGTATCTATTTCAGATATGACCGTACCACAGTCTAAACAGGAGATCTTAGGCGAGGCTCAGAGTACGGTAGATAAGATCAATAAGATGTATCGTCGTGGTTTGATGACAGAAGAAGAGCGTTATACAAGAGTTGTTAAGACATGGCAGCAGGCCGATGATATTCTGACCAAGGCACTGCTGGATGGTTTGGATAAGTACAACAATATTTACATGATGGCCGATTCCGGTGCCCGTGGTTCTAACCAGCAGATCAAGCAGCTGGCAGGTATGCGTGGTTTGATGGCCGATACAACCGGTCGTACCATTGAGTTGCCGATCAAGGCAAACTTCCGTGAAGGTCTGAATGTATTGGAGTACTTCATTTCCGCACATGGTGCACGTAAGGGTCTGTCAGATACAGCTCTTCGTACAGCCGATTCCGGATACCTGACCAGACGTCTGGTTGATGTATCACAGGATCTGATCATTCGTGAGGTCGACTGCTGTGCAGGTAAGCCGGTAGATCAGATTCCGGGTATGGTCGTTGAAGAATTCTCAGATGGCAAGGAAATCATCGAGAACTTCAAGGAACGTATCACAGGCAGATATACAGCAGTTGATATCTTTGATAAGGATGGCAATATGCTGGTTAAGCATAATCATATGATCAATCCAAAGCGTGCTGCAGCAGTTGTAGAGCGTGGTGTGGATGAGAATGGTAACAAGATCGTAGATCCTGAGAATGGTGTAACAGGTAAGTTAAAGATCCGTACAATCTTAACCTGTAAGTCACATCTGGGTGTATGTGCGAAGTGTTACGGTGCCAACATGGCAACCGGTCAGCCTGTACAGGTTGGTGAGGCAGTCGGTATTATTGCCGCACAGTCTATCGGTGAGCCTGGTACACAGTTGACCATGCGTACATTCCATACAGGTGGTGTTGCCGGTGATGATATTACACAGGGTCTTCCTCGTGTCGAAGAATTGTTTGAGGCACGGAAGCCAAAGGGTCTTGCAATTATTGCAGAATTCGGCGGTGAAGTAACCGTTACCAATGTTAAGACCAAGCGTGAAGTAATTATTACCAACCATGAGACCGGTGAGACAAAGGCATACCTGATTCCTTACGGTTCCCGTATCAAGGTTCAGGATGGTCAGATTCTGGAGGCCGGTGATGAGTTAACAGAAGGTTCTGTAAACCCACATGATATCCTTAAGATTAAGGGTGTTCGTGCGGTACAGGATTACATGCTTCGGGAAGTACAGCGAGTATATCGTCTGCAGGGTGTTGATATCAACGATAAGCATATTGAGATTATCGTTCGTCAGATGTTAAAGAAGGTTAAGATTGAAGAAGGTGGAGATTCCGGATTCCTTCCGGGTGCCTTAGTAGATGTTCTGGACTTCGAAGAGAAGAACGAGGAACTGATCGAGCAGGGACTGGAGCCGGCACAGGGTACACGTTCTATCCTGGGTATTACAAAGGCTTCTCTGGCAACCGATTCCTTCTTGTCAGCAGCATCCTTCCAGGAGACCACAAAGGTACTGACAGAGGCTGCAATCAAGAGCAAGACAGATGCATTGATCGGATTAAAGGAGAATGTATTGCTTGGTAAGCTGATTCCGGCCGGTACCGGTATGAAGCGGTATCGTTCTGTAAAGCTGGATTCTGAGGAATTAGAACTTCAGAATGATGATGTTCTGGATTTTGGAGAGGAAGCAGAAGATGCTGACTTTACGGATGATCAGAATATGGAAGCCGGTTCAGAAGAGGATACAGCTGAAGATGAGGTAACCGTTGCAGTGACCGAGACAACTGAAGATGGTTCTGATTCAGAAGAATAGATCTGAAGAATAAGGATACAAAATAAATGTCCCCAAAGACGGAGTAATCCGATCCCTTGGGGACATTTTTAGAAAGAAGGAAGATAGAGTTATGAAGTTTTCAAAATATTTTGACCATACCATTTTAAAGGCAGATGCGACTCCGGCAGATGTAAAGCGCATTTGTGAAGAGGCGAAGAAATATGACTTTGCATCGGTCTGCGTGAATTCCTGCTATACGGCTCTGGTAGCAGAGGAATTAGCGGATACGGATGTAAAGGTCTGTACAGTTGTAGGATTTCCGCTCGGAGCTATGTCAACGCTGAGTAAGAAATTAGAGACCATCAATGCGATTGAAAATGGTGCAGACGAGATCGATATGGTACTAAAGATCGGAGAGTTAAAGGCCGGCAATGAGGGTGAGGTATTGAATGACATCCGGGAAATAAAGGATGTATGTCTGCATAATCCGACTTGGAAGGAAGTACCTCTTAAAGTCATTATTGAAACCTGTCTGTTGACAGAAGAAGAGAAGAAGACGGCATGTGAACTGGCAGTAGCCGCAAATGCGGATTTTGTAAAAACTTCTACAGGATTCAGTACTGGTGGCGCAACGGTAGAAGATGTGGCTCTCATGAAACAGACAGTTGCGGGAAAAGCATATGTGAAGGCATCCGGTGGCATCCGGGATCTGAAGACCGCACAGGCAATGATCGAGGCGGGTGCTGACAGACTGGGCACCAGTGCAACCGTAGCGATCATGGAAGCATATTTGGCAGAAAACGGGCAGTAAATAAAAGAGCTGCCGTCTGAAATTAGTGTGGAAAGGATGTACACAATGAAATTAATTTCTTGGAATGTAAATGGATTGCGGGCATGCGTGCAGAAGAACTTTATGGAAGCGTTTCAAGAGCTGGATGCGGATATGTTCTGCCTGCAGGAGACCAAGCTGCAGGAGGGACAGATTGATCTGCAGCTGGACGGATATCATCAGTACTGGAATTATGCAGAGAAAAAGGGTTATTCCGGGACTGCTATTTTTACGAAGCATGAACCGCTTAATGTCAGCTACGGAATCGGGATCGAGGAGCATGATCATGAGGGAAGAGTCATTACTTTAGAATATCCGGAGTATTATATGATTACGGTCTATGTGCCGAACTCGCAGAATGAACTGGCAAGGCTGCCGTATCGTATGAAATGGGAGGAGGATTTCCTGGCATATTTGAAAAAACTGGAAGAAAAAAAGCCGGTTATTTTTTGCGGGGATCTGAATGTGGCACATAAGGAGATCGACCTGAAAAATCCGAAAACAAATCGTAAAAATGCCGGATTTACGGATGAGGAACGTGGCTGTTTCACACGTCTGGTGGAGAATGGCTTTGTCGATACATTCCGGTATTTTTATCCGGATCAGAAGGATATTTATTCCTGGTGGTCTTATCGATTCAGTGCAAGAGCAAAGAATGCGGGATGGCGGATCGACTATTTCTGCGTGTCAGAGAGTCTGAAGGATAAGCTGCGGGATGCGAAGATCCATACGGAGATTTTGGGCTCCGATCATTGCCCGGTAGAACTGGATATTGATCTGTAGGAAGATACGGAGAAATTATAGAAGGAAAGCGATTCAAATAAGAGAAGAAAACAAAAGAAGAAAATAAGAAAAGAAAAAGAGGAGGAACTACAGTATG
>CABQJA010000189.1 GCA_902464345.1 uncultured Clostridium sp. | reverse complement strand
ACAAGGAGCCGACAGGCGACATGATATAATGAGCATTGCGACGGGATGTGCTTGCGCATACCGGCATAATGCGAAAACAACAAGGAGCCGACAGGCGACATGATATAATGAGCATTGCGACGGGATGTGCTTGCACATACCGGCATCAGTCGGGAACAGATGATAATATGTATATCCAGCCGATCGGCGGTTACATTGAGAAGGTAATTAAATGAAGAGAATTTTATTGCAGCGAAGGCTGCGGAAAGGAGCAAGTCAATGAAAACAAGACCGGTAAGAACTAAAATGCTGACAATTCTGGTTACGTTATGTATGGTGCTGCCACTGGTGCCGGGGTCGGCATTTGCTGCAGATTCGACAGTTCAGAATGCATCAGAACTGGAGACAGCATTGGAAAATGCGGATTGTGCGGAAATCAAGTTGGGGGGAAACATTGAGATCGATCAGGAACTCGATGTGAAGCGTACCGTGACGCTGGATCTGAACGGATATACCCTGAGTTGCAGTTTGACAGATGCGGATATGTTTATGGTACGTAGCAGCGGAAATTTGACGGTGAAGGACAGCGGCAACAGCGGGAAAATCGATGGTCAGAACAAGAACTGCGGATTTAATGTTAAGGGAGGCATACTGACCCTGGAAAGTGGCAGTATCGTGAACTGCACCGATGCCGACGGGGACGGCGGCGCAGTGGACGTATCCAACACCGGTGTAACGGAAACACCAACCAAGTATGGCAAGTTCATTATGAATGGCGGATCCATCATGAATAGCAGGGCCGGAGATGACGCCGGTGCAGTGGACATAGGGAGTGGCTGTACCTTTATTATGAACGGCGGCACCATTAGCGGCTGCAGAGCCGAGGATGACGGCGGTGCGGTATTTATCAAAAGGGGCGGCACCTTTGAGTTGAACGGTGGTCTCATTCAGGATTGCTCTGCCGGTGCTAACGGCGGTGCAGTGAATATCTACCAGGACGGTCGTTTTACCATGACAGGAGGTACTATAAAAAGTTGTAAAGTAGATTTGGGTGGAATTGGCATTGCAGTGTACGGCAGCAACGATAAGGCTGTGGTCACCATAATCGGAGGCAGCTTTGAAGACTGCGGCGTATTTCCTTATTCCTTTGATGCATTTACCGTGACCTTTGATTCTGACGGTGGCAGCGTCGTTTCTGAGCAGAAACTGAGGAATGCTCCGGCAGTCAGGCCTGCCGATCCAAAGAAATCCGGTTATGATTTTAACGGATGGTATCTGGGAGAAGAAAACTATACCTTTGATACCAATGTCACCGGGGACATTACTCTGAAAGCACGTTGGACACCTGTATTGACCACCATTACTTCTGTCGCTGTTCAGAATGTGAAGTTCAATTATCAGCCGGGTGATGCTCCACAGGTAACAGCCGAGGTATATAATGCTGATACAGATAAATACGAAATCGTTTATGAATGCTGGCAGGAATTTGAAAACGATGAACCTGTTGCCGCCTGGTATTCCGACAATGGCTCACATGGTTCTTTGCCAGCCATCACGGAATTTGAAAGCGGAAAAGAATATGTGTATTCCATTATGCTGAAGCCGAAAGACGGATATTTCTTCAGCGACGATGTTGCTATGACGGTGAATGGGGAAAGCGTAAGGGGAAGTTTGAGTGGAGGCTTCCTGTATGCCCCTGCCGTTAAAACAATCACTATGCCTACCGTAGTTGTTATTGATGTGGTGGAAGTCAACAATGTTACCGTTAGTTTTAAGGACGGTGATAAGCCGGTGTTTACTGGGAAAACGTCGGATGGTGTTCACTATGGGTTACGCTGCGAGTGGTGGGAACTGAACAGCACAACCGGGCTGATTTCTACGGAACCGGGCTGGGGAGACGATATCTATAAAAATAAAATTACCGCCTTTGAAGCCGAAAAGACGTATCATTACGGTGTGTATGTATCAGCGGACGGTGATATTGGAAATATCCGCTATGTATTCGGTCCCGACACCAAGCTGAAAATCAACGGTAAATATGTGAATTATAAGCGCTATGAAGGCGATACAAGTGACGGATCCGACGGTTCCATGTGGGTTCTTACCGACCTGACTATGACGCCCGAGGCCGGTAGTACTACTCCTTCCGAGAAATACACCATTACCTACACTGACGGTGTGGATGGAGAAGAAATCTTTAAAGATCAGATCTATATCGTAGAATCCGGCAAGGCTACTCCTGCATTCAATGGCACGCCGACCCGCAAGGGTTATACCTTTGTCGGATGGAAGCCTGAGGTTGCAACCATAGTGACAGGCAATGCCACCTATGAGGCGACCTGGAAGCCTGACGCTGCAACGACAGTATCGAGCGATAATAAGCAGAGTACAAGCGAAGCGACAAGTCCGACAACCGGTGATGACAGCAATATGATTCTGTGGTTTGGTCTATTGCTTGTCAGTAGTGGTACATTGATCGGCACGGTTATCGGTAAGAAGAAAAAGACTATAAAGTAAGCAACTATATGAAAGATTTATCCCCCGGAAATCAAAGCGTTCCGGGGGATTGTGTTTAATAGGTGGAGATGGTTTGACTTTTATGGGTTCCTTTGCTATACTGCAATTAGATAAGACTAACTTATAATATCATATATTAAAAAGAGGAGATCATGCTATGAGAATTTTAGTATTCGGTGCAGGTGTACTCGGCTGTAATCTGACAAGAAATCTGTTTCGTGCCGGAAAAGAGGTAACATTGCTTGCACGGGGCGACTGGGCAGAGGAGATACAGAAGAACGGATTAAGGATTAAAGATAAATTTTCACCTAAAGTATCGGTGAGCCGCATTCCGGTGGTGACGGAACTTGTTCCGGAGGATCGGTATGATGTGATCTTTGTTGTGGTGCGTTATACACAGATTGATTCCATCCTGGATACCCTGAGGGTCAATCAGACGAAAAACATTGTCTTCATCGGTAATGATGTGCGGACAAGGCAAATTGCTGCAGCTCTGCCTGAGAAAAATGTTCTTTTTGCCTTTGCATCTTCGGCGGGATATCGGGACCGTGACCGGGTAAATTCTGCGGATCTTAAAAAAATTACCATTGGTCAGCTCCTTGGTTCACAGTCCAATGAGCAGATGATTGGGCAGATTTTTGCTGGAACGAAATACAAAGTGAAATATGAACCGAATATGGAGGACTATCTCCTCTGCCATGCAGCATTCGTTTTACCGGCGGTTTTTGCCAGCTATAAAACAGATGGCGATCTGAAAAAGCTGAAAGGGAATGTTGCATATCTGAACCGGATAATTGATGCGAATATTGAAGGCTATCGTGCCATAAAAAATGCCGGACATGAGATCCTGCCGGTAGAGGACAAGGACTTCGAAGGCGAGAAATACCACAAGACCTGCATGCGTTTCTTCAAGCTCATGTGTGCTACAAGTCTCGGAAAGGTCTGCGTTTCCGATCATGCCATGCATGCAATGGATGAGATGAGTGCGTTGAATCGGGATCTGAAACAATTCTATGAAGAAAACGGAGCCGAATATCCGGTATGGAAGGAACTGGAAAAGGACGCAGAAAAGTATTTAAAAGCAGAATGATTTTTAACACCTCAGGAAATTGGAGTCTGGGGTGTTTTTTTGTGGGAACTATGGTAATATATTTATATAAAATGTTATTTATATTGGTATGAAAAAGTGGGAAAATATACAAATGCTGATGATATTGTTGCAACTACGGGGATGGATAATATGGATGCAGCAATTTTAGCTGATAAGCTGAGATATTAGAATTGCTGGAATAATAAAACAGTAGCGGCGGTGGTTATGGAGAAGTCGGCTGGTTGGAAAATGGCATAAGCGGAGGATGAATTCTATGAAAAAACTTTTAATTATTGTGGATGAACAGGTTGATTTTACATCGGGGGTACTTGGAAATGCAGAATGCGAAGCAACGGTGCAGGCTGCAGTAGATGTTATAAATGAGAATGTGTATGATGAGATTTACCTTACGAGGGATACACATCAGGAGAATTATCTGGATACACAGGAGGGCAGGAATCTTCCGGTGAAGCATTGTATAGAGAATACAGATGGCTGGCAGATCCGGCCGGAGATTATGGAGGCAGTGCAGCATAACTATGCATCGGAAAAGGTTCATATCATTGACAAGCCATCCTTTGGGTCACTGGACCTTGCAAATTTACTGAGGGACAGGTATTCTGCTCAACAGGCTGAGGTTGAAATTACGCTTATCGGAGTATGTACGGGAATCTGTGTGATCAGCAATTCCATGCTGATGAAGGCGGCCTTGCCGGAAGCTAGGATAACGATTATTGAAAAGGCCTGTGCATGCGTAACGCCGGAATCGCATAAGATCGCAATAGAAGCTATGAAATTATGCCAGATAAATGTGATCTAAATAAA
>CABQJA010000188.1 GCA_902464345.1 uncultured Clostridium sp. | reverse complement strand
GTTATAGTTCATTTAACGATAAACATTAAATATTTATTCTTTAGCGATTTTTATCCAGGAGGAGGAGTTTTTATGAAAGAAGATGCTATCAAACGCATCCATACCATTGGTCGCGTTGGCGTTATTATCGCAAATATTTACAAAGTCCTGATCGTCGTTCTTATGCTGATCATTCTGGTCGGAACCATTGGACTGTTTATGATTCCAAAGGATCTGCTGACCCTGCAGTTCGATTCCACCGTCAATCTTCAGATCGATCCGAGTGCGGTTCCGGGGGATTCATCCGATGCAACTGTGAAAAATAATCTGATATCTCTGAGCAGTCTTTTCGAAGCAGGCAGTCTGTTCCTGGTTTATGCTGACGGAACTACCATTCCGATCACCACGTCTACCCTGAATGAGGATCAATATAAGGATGGTGCGCATCTGGATGTCCGGACCACAACTCCGCAAACCCGCACCCTGACCACGCAGGATCTGGCATGGCTGTTGGTCGCTGTATTACTCTATCTGGTCATGTCACTGGTAACGGTCTGCTTTATCGGAAGCCTGTGCACCGCAGTGCGTTACTGCGACTCTCCGTTTGATGCCACGATCATCCGGCGAATGACAAGCTTTGCATTTTCCCTGATTCCATGGGTATTCCTGTCCTCTTTGGTCAATTCTGTCAGCGATTCGATCACTACCGGCGGCTCCCATGTCAGTCTCAGCGTCAATGTCGGTATGATCCTGATCATTCTGGTTATCTTCGCTCTGACCCGCATCTTTAAATACGGTGCAGTCCTGCAGCAGGAATCCGATGAGACATTATAGGCAGACAAGGAGGTGCAATCATTATGGGAAAGATCATATTACGATTAGACCGGGTCATGGCAGACCGCAAGATGAGTCTGAACGAGCTCTCTGAGCGGGTCGGTGTATCCAATGTCAATCTCTCAAAAATGAAGACCGGCAAGATCAGTGCGATCCGCTTCTCCACCTTGGAAGCGATCTGTGAGGTACTTCACTGCCAGCCGGGTGATATTCTGGAATATGCACCGGATGAGCCGGATACGCCAGGCCCTCCGGCCACCTGATTCTTTCGGTATCCTTTCAAAGTTCTGAACGTTTCGGCTGCTAGTTTACGGTTTCTTGACAATTCCGGGAAATCACTTCTCCCGGCGAAACAATTCCTATATACTTGTGCTGCGTGCTTCGGCACCCACATCCATTATTATTTAAGAAGGGGGATCATATATGGATTCACTGATACACATTGAAGATATTATGAAAATCTATAATCCGGGTGAAAACGAAGTCCGTGCTTTAGATCATGTGTCCTTAGACATTCAGCCCGGCGAATTCGTTGCCATCATCGGTCAGTCCGGCTCCGGCAAATCTACATTAATGAATATGCTTGGCTGTCTGGACGTTCCGACATCCGGCACTTACATTCTGTCCGGAGAAGATGTGTCACATCTGACGGACGATCAGCTGTCTGACATCCGAAACCGGCAGATTGGATTTATCTTTCAGGGGTTTAACCTGATTTCCAATCTGACTGCTCTGGAAAACGTAGAGCTGCCACTGATTTACCGCGGTATGCCGGCAAAGGAGCGTCGGGAATGCTCGGAGGAGGCACTCCGCATGGTTGGTCTGGAGCATCGAATGGATCACAAGCCATCTGAAATGAGTGGCGGTCAGCAACAGAGGGTTGCGATTGCTCGAGCCATTGCCGCCAAGCCTCCGGTCATTCTGGCTGATGAGCCGACCGGAAATCTGGATTCCGCATCTACGAAGGAAATCATGAAGATTCTCCATAATCTTCACGAAAGCGGACGGACGGTGATCCTGATCACCCACGATGACCAGATTGCCGCAAATGCCAAACGGGTTGTCCGCATTATGGACGGACGCATTGAATCTGATTTCACACGGGATCTACCGGAGTCTGAAACCTGATCCATATTTTTTCAACCATGGAATCAACTATTCCATGAAATCAGATCTTCCATTGCGTATGCACGGAATCTATTTTTTAATTCATATAAATATATCAGAAACAGGAGGAACTTTTATGTCTACTACTACCAAAAAGAAATCCGGAAAGAAAACGGTTTTCATTATCATCGGTATCGTCCTTGCGGTACTTATTATCGCAATCATCGGTATCAGTGCCGTATTAAATAATCTGATCAAGAATGCCGGCCTGACCGTGGATGCCGCACATCCGGTCTATCAGGATATTTCTTCGGATGTTACTACCAGCGGCACCATATCCAGTGCCAATATCACTACCTACACCGGTGCGATCAATGCAACGATCAATGATGTCAACATCAAGCCGGGTCAGACTATTAAGAAGGGCGACCTGCTGTTGACCTACGATACCGCCAGTCTGGAGGATCAGTATAACGAGGCCTCTTTAACCGCCCGTTCCAGCCGGCTGACCAATCAGGCCACCGTGGATGCCTCTAATAAAACCAGTGCAGACATCACGCAGGCCCAGCAGAAGGCGGACTCCTTAAAGAGTCAGATTGCTGCCATTCAGGCAGAAATCACCAATCTCCGGAACACAGATACCGGAGAAGATCCGAGCCAGGACCTGGCTGCTGCCCTTGCAGAAAAGCGTACCCGTCTTGATACCGTTCTCAACGAGATTCAGGCTATTTTAGATACCAAGCCGGCTGCAGAGGACTTAGCCAAGAACCAGGACTATATTAATAAATGTAATGAACGTGACACTCTGACCGCTTCCATCGCCAATCTGGAAGCGATCTTAAAAACATTACCGGATAACAGCACTTCTATTATGGCTGCAATCGAGGCAAAGAATGCAGAATTATCCGATCTGCAGGTCCAGTTATCCCAGCAGGAAGCAACCATTGACAGTGCACAGGCAGGCTTGCTGACCTCTACCCAGAAGGAGCAGATCAATGTATCCAATCAGCTGGCGAATATGCAGGTTGAGGCTGCTGCCACCTCCTTAGAGGAAGGCCGGCAGGGAATCGTGGCGGAACAGGACGGAATCATTACCTCGGTAGAGGTTACCAAGGGCAGTGCTACGGCCACCGGTACCCCACTCTTTACCATTGCGGATGACTCTCAGATGAAGGTTACGGTTCCTCTTTCCAAGAAAGATCTCGCCGCCGTTGCTCTGAATCAGAAGGCTACCATTACCGTTCTCGACCACACCTACGAGGGCACTGTCACTTACATCAGCCGCATTGCAACCACCGGTGCAAACGGTGCTACGAATATTGATGCAGAGGTTACCATTTCCAATCCGGATGAGAATCTGGTGCTTGGTCTGGACGCTAAGGTAGTCATTCATACCGCTTCTGTCACAAATGTATTAAGTATTCCGAACCTTGCAGTTAACGTCGATACGACCGGCTCCTTTGTCTATGCCGTAGACAAAGGAATCGTTACAAAGAAATACATCGAAACCGGTGTCAGTGATGTGAATAACTGTCAGATTCTTTCCGGGCTTACCACAGATGACATCGTCATCACAAATGTATCCGCCGGCATTGAGGAGGGACTTCCGGCTATTCCGAATATCGCTGATCCGGCAGAAGCAGATACTGCCGCCCCGGACAATTCCGATGCAAAACCGGACGCTTCCACAGATGCCAACCAGTCAAACTAGTTCAGGAGGGACTTTCACATGTCGCAATTATATGAATATATAAAAATGGCATTTTTCAATATACTTTCCAACAAAGTCCGCTCGCTTCTGACCATGCTCGGAATCATTATCGGTATCTCATCCGTGATCCTCATTATGTCACTGGGTAACGGAGCCAAAAATATGATCACCGGGCAGTTAAACAATATCGGTGGCGGTCAGGTGGCTATTATGTCCATGGATGAGGAGAATCTAATCTCACTGGATGATCTGGAGTATTTAAAGGAAAATGTAGACGGAATCCGGACTTATTTATACAGCCAGAGTCTGGAAGGCAGCATCTCTACCCAGAAAGGAGATTTCACTGCTACCGTTTATGGTTGTAACCCGGATAACTATTTATTTGAGCAATATTACACATTGAGTAAAGGACATTATTTCACAGAAGATGATTATGCCGCCGGGAAAATGACCTGCTATCTTTCCGAAAAGGAAGCCATCCGGCTGTTCGGAAACACAGACGTAATCGGCATGCCGGTCACGGTCACTGTAGGTGGAAGAATTCTGGAATATACGATCGTCGGACTGACCAGTGAGGCAGAGAATACATCTCTGATCTCCTTCGATTATGAAGCTTCTCCGATTTTTCTGAATGTTCCGCTGACCTCGCTTGAGAATTCCCTGGGTCTGGATCTTTCCGAGGACAATATGTCGGCAAACATTCTGCTGGCAGATGATGCGGATTCCAAGACGGTCTGCAACGAAGCGATCAATATTCTGGAATCCCGGCACAATTGCAAGGGCGAGGATGCATATATGATCCAGAGCTTCAGCGATTCTATGG
>CABQJA010000187.1 GCA_902464345.1 uncultured Clostridium sp. | reverse complement strand
CCGCAGCTGCTTCTCTTCCACAACATACGGCTGGACTCCCACATATTTTGGTACATCATCACTGACCAGAGATTTTATTGCAGCCAGTGCAGCTGTCTGTCCCTGTTCATACGGACGCTGCGTGCTTAATCCACGCACAATGCCTTCCTCCATGCAATATGCAATCTCTTTATCCAGATCTGTTGTAAATACTGCAATATCCTTCCGGTTCAGTTCCTTTAATGCCCTGATTGCCATCAAGGCCGGCTGATCCCAGCTGACATAGAGAGCCTCGATCTGCGGATAGGTCTCGATCATCTCCTTGCAGACCTGATAGGCATTCTCAATCTGCACAAAGCTCTTTACGGATACGATTTCCACATTTTCGAACTGTTCCTGCAGGATTTTTCTCGCCGCCAAATCTCTCGTTCTGGTTGCCGCAAAGGTAGCACCATGATAGATAATTCCGACCTTTGCTTCCGGCTTTCCTTTAAAATATTCACCCATCAGCCGTCCGGCATTGGTCCCGTTCTCCCACTCATTGACAGATACGCAGGAAACATATCGGTTCTTGCTTAACTGCTCCGGAACATTACTTAAGAATACCAGCCGTGTCACCTCTGATAATTCCTGAAACTTCTCTGCAGTCTCTTTATCATCTGCCGGTATTGCGATCACCGCATCCGGCTTCTGCAGCCGGATACCGTCCAGCTGTGCATTCTGCAGCTTTGGATCAAAATGTGCATCCATAACAGATATGATATCGATTCCGTAACGCTCCAGTTCATCCCGGATTCCTTTCTCATGCAGCTCTGTCCATGCAGCGCCTGTATAGTGAAAGGATATTGCCACCCGGTAATGTCCGTTCCGCAGCTGTGTTTTCTCCTGCTTCGTCAGTGCAATACTCTCCGGAGATGCCGCCAGTTCTCCAAACGGTCCGTTCTCCAGCATCTTCGTAGACTTCCTTATGATCAGTTCAATCCCTGCATAACAGTCATCCGTAATCGCTTTTCCCGTGTTAATCTTTTCAAACAGAATTGCAGTTGCCCGCTGGCACAGTCCCTGCACATCCCGCTTCAGGATCGTTAACGGTGGATTTATCAAACCGGTCCAGCCATCATCGCCAAATCCAATGATCGACAACTCCTCCGGGCATTCAATGCCCATATCCTGAACTGTCTTCATCAGATAACTGGTGATACGGTTACCGCTTGCGATCACTGCAGTCGGCATAATGCGGTTTAAGGCACGCTGAATCATCAGCCTGCCTTTTTCCTCATTATCAATATTTACTTCTTCAATATTGGCATCATTGACACCAATATTATGTCGTTCCAGCGCTTTTAAAAATCCTCTGGTCCGTTCCTCACGCGTAGTACTTAATGAGGATTCCCGCAGCAACAGAATATTCCGGTGTCCACATTGCAGCAGATAATCCGTTCCCGTAAACATCCCTTCCCGATCCCGGAACTCAACCGAATCGATTCCGGTTCCGATCAGATTCCGCTCCATACATACAAATGGGATGCCGGATTGGATCAGTTTCTTATAATCCTCTACGGAATCACTGACCGGTGCCAGCAGGATGCCGGCCACCTTCCGTTCGGAAATCAGTCCGTCCAGCATCTGTTCCTCTTCTTCTTTATCATCACCGGTCACCGACACATAGAACCGGTAGCCCTGAGATGTGATCAGCTCCTGCAGATATCCGACCATGCCCTGATAAATCGGGCTGCTGATGTTCGGAAAAATAGCAACTATCATGGAAGCTTTTCCGATACGCAGCTTCCGTTCTTTATCTGACAGCTTCGCTGCATAGCCGGTCTCCTCAATAATCCGTTCTACCTTTTCTGCCAGCTCCGGCCGCACATACCGGGTTCGGTTTATAACATGTGATACTGTTGCGATCGACGTCCCCGCCATATCTGCAATCTGTTGTATTGTTACTTTATTTTTAGCCAATGTAATGCTCCTTCCACTCCGTATATCCTATACTTTTAAATTATACAAAGCATACGAAGCATGGTCAAGCTATCATTTAGCGTTGTCAGCGTTTCAGACTGTCACCATTGGTCGCAATGACTTCCTTGTACCAGTCAAAGGATTTCTTCTTATACCGTTTCAGAGTACCGCTGCCGTCATTGTTACGATCCACATAAATATAACCATAACGTTTCTTCATCTCTGCTGTCGATGCACTCACCAGATCAATTCTTCACAATTCCATACGTTCTTAATCTTAATTTCTGTATAGTTTATCCTGCTTCGGAACATACTTCCAATATACCGATTTAGGAGGATTCTAAAATGTCAAATATGTTTTGTTTTCAATGTCAGCAGACCGCAGGCAATAAAGCCTGTGTAAATACCGGAGTCTGCGGCAAGCAGCCATCCACTGCCGATCTACAGGACACACTGATTCTGGAACTGATTCAGCTGGCAGAAGCTGCCAGATCCGAAGGGCGTCACTCCGGAGTCACCGACCGCCTGCTGATCGACGGCCTGTTCACAACCCTTACTAATGTAAATTTTGATGACCGTACGATTGACGCATATAAGAAGCGTGTCATAAAGGAGCGCAAACGTCTGGCCGGGCACCGGGAATTCCCGGTCATATCCCTCTGGGAAGGCAGCAACGATATCGTTTCTCTACGTTCTACTCTTCTTTTCGGACTAAAAGGCATGGCTGCCTATGCTCATCATGCAATGAATCTCGGGTATACCGACAAGACTGTTATTCAATGGTTTTACAAAGGGCTCTGCGAAATCAACCGAACCCATACTATAGAAGAATGGATTGCTCTGATCTTAGAGTTTGGAAAAGTAAACTATAAATGTATGGAACTTTTAGACCAGGCCAATACCGAGTCTTTCGGCACGCCGGTTCCGACACGCGTGCATACAGATATCCGCAAGGGTCCGTTTATTGTAGTGTCCGGTCATGATTTAAAGGATCTGAATGACCTTCTGGAGCAGACGGAGGGAACCGGAGTCAATGTCTATACCCATTGTGAAATGCTGCCGGCCCATGGCTATCCGGGATTAAATAAATACCCGCATCTGGCAGGCAACTTCGGCACCGCATGGCAGAGCCAGCAGACAGAGTTTGAAAACATTCCGGCACCGGTATTGTTCACAACCAACTGCCTGATGCCACAGCGTCCAAGCTATCAGGATCGGATTTACACGACCTCTGTAGTCGGTTATGAAGGTCTGCAACATATCACTGCCGATGCAGACGGTCATAAGGATTTCTCTGCGATCATTCAACATTCTAGGCAGCTGGGCGGTTACGAGCACGATCGCAGCATGAGTGGCATCAACGGCGGTCACATCCTGACAACCGGCTTTGCACACGGTTCTGTTCTGGCCCATGCCGAGCAGATCATTTCTTCTATTAAAAAGGGAAGTATTAAGCATATCTTTCTGGTGGGTGGCTGCGATGGTGCACATCCGGGAAGAAATTATTATACAGAATTTGTAAAACAGACACCGATGGATTCTCTGGTTCTGACTCTTGCCTGCGGCAAGTATCGCTTCAATGATCTGGATCTCGGTGAAATAGACGGTATCCCTCGGATTCTGGATATGGGACAGTGCAATGATTCCTATAGTGCCATCCGGGTAGCTCTGGCGCTGGCGGATGCTTTTGACTGTGAGGTCAATGATCTACCTCTGACACTCGTTCTCTCATGGTATGAGCAAAAGGCGGTATGCATCCTATTAACGTTGCTTTCACTGGGAATCCGGGACATTTATCTCGGTCCGACCCTGCCCGCCTTCTTATCAGAGACCGTTGTAAAATTTCTGGTGGACACCTACAATCTGCATCCAACCACCGCTCCGGAGCAGGATCTGGATGCAATTCTCGACCGTGGCTAGGCTATACCGTCCGTCCTGTGCTTTATAGCTATGCACTAAAGCGATTATAAATGACAGCCTTCCGCTCCAGAATTCCGCAAACCTTTTCATATATGGCATCCGCAAGCTTTTTATGTTCTTCTTCATTCAGGTGTTCCTGGTCTGTTTCACTTGGCTTTGCATACTCCGAAGCAGCCAGGAAATGCACCTGTTCTTCTGCTGCAATCCGTCTGTAGACCTCTGCCAATTCTCTGGACACCTGAACCGAAGCCTTTGAAAACTCCGGATCATATTCCGGCTTCCACACCTGTTCTCCCAAGTGGATTGGCGAAATCAGAAGGATTTCACTGTTTCCTGCATACTGCCGGATCAGATGTATGATTTTCCGGACACCTTTTCCGATCAGCTCTGCAGACGCTCCATATGCCGTCTTACAATCATTGGTGCCAAGCATCACAATGATCAAATCGGACTCCCCGCTGGTCTCCAAAACACCGGAAATCCATTTACTGCCATTCCGGTTCTCCCGAAAGAGATCATCAAAGATGGTCGTTCTGCCGCACAAGCCTTCCTCTATCACCCGATACCGGTCAAGCCCCAGTCTTTCATTCAGCCGACTGGTCCAGCG
>CABQJA010000186.1 GCA_902464345.1 uncultured Clostridium sp. | reverse complement strand
TCATGATCCATTTGACCAGCCGCAGTCCTATAAAAAGGCATACCAATGCCAGCAGAACCATCCCGGCCTTGCTCATCAGCCACTGCCCTGCCCGCTTCAACTGTTCCTCCAGAAATGTCATATCCGTCTGCGCTGTCAGTCTTATTCCTATATTCATTCTTCCACCTCGTCAACCCACTGATTAAAACAGGCGGCCTCTGTCAGAAACCGCCTATGTTGTTTACTTATAAAATTTAAATACCGATATTGACAACGGAGCAATGTAGATAGAGATGGAATTCTCCCGCTCATCGCAGACAACCTTCTTGCTCTGCTTCAAGGTCTTATTCTTCTTACCTTCGCCGCCAAATCGCTCTTCCTCACTGGTAAAGATCTCTTTATATTTACCCGGATACGGTACACCGATATTGTAATTCACATGTTCCACCGGTGTGAAATTACATACGATCACTAAGGTATCTTCCTTCTTCTCGGTCTTTCTGGCAAATACCAGCAGACTTTCATTGGACGCAATACTGTTGATCCACTCAAAACCTTCCGGGTCATCATCCAGTGCATAAAGTGCCGGCTCCTGCTGATACAAATGGTTTAACGCTCTGCAATAATCCCGGATACAAACATGCGCATCGAATTCAAAGATACCCCAATCCAACTCATCAGATTCATTGAATTCCTTAAACTGTGCAAACTCCTGTCCCATAAAGAGAAGTTTTTTACCCGGATGCGTCATCATAAAGCCATATGCAAGACGTAGGTTGGAAAATTTATCTTCATAGCCTCCCGGCATTTTTGCGATCATGGACCCCTTCTCATGAACCACCTCATCATGTGAAAGTACCAGAATAAAATGCTCGCTGTATGCATATACCATACTGAATGTCAGTTCATTATGATGATACTTTCTGTACAACGGATCCAGCTTCATATATTCCAGAAAATCATTCATCCAGCCCATATTCCACTTAAAATCAAATCCAAGACCGCCATCAGCAACCGGATGGGAAACCATCGGCCATGCCGTAGATTCCTCTGCGATCATAATACAGCTCGGATACCGTTCCTTCATGACTGTGTTTAACTGCTTTAACATATCAAT
Organism: uncultured Clostridium sp.; assembly: GCA_902464345.1. Classification (GTDB taxonomy): domain Bacteria; phylum Bacillota; class Clostridia; order Lachnospirales; family Lachnospiraceae; genus CAG-632. Next base: position 3,435 of record CABQJA010000186.1, on the reverse strand, counting down.
GGCATCCAGATTCTCATTTCCACCGTACATATTCGGCAGCCAATTGCCAAAATCGCGTCCATAATCCAGATATAACATCGACGCGACTGCATCCATCCGGATTCCGTCCACATGGTATTTATCTGCCCAGAATAATGCATTTGCGATCAGGAAGTTCTTCACCTCCGGCTTGCTGTAATCAAAAATATAGGTTCCCCAGTGTGGATGCTCACCACGGCGCGGATCCTCATGCTCATAGACACAGCTTCCGTCAAACCGTCCCAGGCCATTCTCATCCTTTGGAAAATGTGCAGGAACCCAGTCAATGATAACAGAGATTCCCTGTTCATGCATATAATCCACAAAGTACATAAAATCCTCCGGGCTTCCATACCGGGCAGTCGGAGCATAATATCCGGTCACCTGATATCCCCACGACGGATCATATGGATGTTCCATGACCGGCATCAGCTCAATATGCGTATAGCCCATATCTTTCATATATTCCGCCAGTTTTACTGCCAGCTCCCGGTAATTATAATACTCTCTTCCGTCTGTCGGACGTTTCCATGCTCCCAGGTATACCTCATAGATTGACATCGGTGCCTTTGATGCTTCTACCTTATCGCGATTCTGCATCCATGCATCATCTTTCCACTCGTACTTCCGAAGATCTGTAACGATCGATGCATTACATGGCCGCAGCTCTGAAGCATTTCCATACGGATCGGACTTCATCTTCAGCTCTCCGTTTCTGGAACGGACCTCATATTTATAAATCTCATGCTCACCGACACCCGGAATAAACAGTTCAAAAATACCGGAATACGGAAGCCGGCGCATCTGATGGATTCTTCCATCCCAATGATTAAAATCGGCAACCACGCTTACCCGTTCCGCATTCGGAGCCCAGACCGCAAACAAAACGCCCTGTATACCATCCACTGTCATCGGATGTGCACCAAGCTTTTCATAAATCTCATAATGCATACCCTCATTAAACAGACTGATATCAATGGAATCAATCACAGGTTCAAACATATACGGATCGATATAGCTCTGCTCAGTTCCGTCTTCTCTTGTCATCCGGATACTGTAATCAAACCGCTTACATTTCGGAATCTTTACGGTAAAAAATCCGTTTACACGCTTAGCTTCCAGCTCATATTCTTCCTTTGTCTTCTCATTGATAACCGTAACCTGCTTCGCTGTCGGCTGAAATACATTCACATAGATATCATCAATGCATTCATGCATTCCGAGAATATGATGTGGATCGTCATGCCTTGCTTTCACTAACGCATCTACTTCCATCCAGTTTATTGCAAATACATCTTTTCTTGTCTTCATCCTTTTCTCCCTTTACAATTCATGAATAAATATACCGCTTCGAAGCTTAGGCTCAAACCATGTTGATTTCGGCGGCATCAGCAGACCTGCATCAGCAACTGCAAACAATTCCATGATTGAAGTCGGATACATCGAAAATGCAAGATACATATCAGAATCAGCCCGTTTCTCCAATTCCTTTAATCCCCGGATTCCACCAACGAAATCAATTCGCTTATCCGTTCGTGGATCCTGAATTCCAAGCAGCTTACCTAAGACCAGATTCTGAAGAAGGGACACATCCAGTCCATCCACAGGATCCGTATTCAAATATTCCGGTTTCACACACAGCTGATACCATGTATGCTCCAGATACATACCAAACTCCGCCTTTCTTGTCGGCGAAAACGGTACATCACTTTCCGTTACCTGAAAGCTCTCTGACAGCTTCTGCAGAAATTCTTCTTTGGTCATACCATTTAAATCCTTTACCACCCGGTTATACGGCAGGATCATAAGCTGATCATGTGGGAACAGAACAGACAGGAAATAATTAAACTCCTCTTTACCGGTATAATCCGGATGCTCTTTTCTCCGCTTTAATCCAACCTTTACAGCCGATGCTGCCCGGTGATGTCCGTCAGCAATATATATTTCCTGAATCTTCTGAAACTCCTGACAGATCGTCATGATATCCGATTCCGCATCTACGACCCATACGGCATGTCCGATCCCATCCGGTGACTCGAACCGGTAAATCGGTGCTGCGGTCTTTATCCGTGCTACCAGCCGGTCAATAACCGCCTGTGCCCGGTACGCCAGAAAGATCGGTCCGGTCTGTGCGTTACAGGTATCCACATGGCGGATACGATCCTGTTCCTTCTCTTCTCTGGTGTTTTCATGCTTTTTAATCACATTATTCAGATAATCATCAATGGACGCACAGGCAACCAGCCCGGTCTGTGCCCTTCCATCCATTGTCAGCTCGTATATGTAATAAACCGGCTTGTCTTCCTGGATGTACATTCCTTCCCGGATCATGGAATCCAGAATCTCCTTTGCCTTCTGGTATACCTCCGGTGCATAGGTATCTACACTGTCATCAAACTGTGTTTCAGCTCTGTCAATCCGCAGAAACGATAATGGTTCCCGTTCTACTTCTTTCTTCGCTTCTTCCCGATTATATACATCATATGGAAGGGCAGCAACCCGATCCACAATATCTGCTCTTGGGCGGAATCCCTGAAATGCCTTTATGTCTGCCATACTGTAAGTCTCCTTTTCATGTTTCTTCCGTTTCATAAATAAATTACAGATAGTTTTATTTTACATCATCTATAGGAAAAATCCAAGCAAAAATACGAAAAGAAAGAAAAAACGGAACAAATCTGCTTGTTCCGTTTCTCTCTTTCCAAAAACTATATCATTTATACAGGATCCTGCCGGTTAACCTCTCAGTTTCTTAACAGTTTCCTTCAAAGATTCATCAAATTCTTCCTCTGATGAGTTTTCGAATATAATTAATTCCTTGATATTTGTTGGTGGATTGTAATTCTGAGATGCTACATACTCATCCCAGTGCTCCAGCTTCCATGTGTCACGATCTGAGTTTCTCTTGATCATTCTCTGATGACATACTTCAATTCTGGTATTTACCCATACAACTACAAGCTCTGCATCCTTCTTTGCAAGGCGCTCACGCAGCTTATTTAAATAATCATCATCTCGAATCTCATCTGTGAAAGGTGCATTGATCAATACAGTATCATTATATTCCAAAGCTTCCATCGCAATATCCAAGATAGCATAATACTCATAATCACGAATCTCTTTCTGGAAAAAGTCTGATGAACGATTATACTCCTGGTGTGCTACCTTAAATATCTGCTTTGAAAGTACAATCAATGTATCTTTGTCAAGATATACACAATTTGTTAATGCCTTCGCCAACTGTTTCGTAACATGAGTCTTTCCGCAAGCTGGTGGTGAAGTAACTAAAATCAAGTGTTTCATTGTTGTCCCTCCTGGTTATTATCACTACTGAAAAAGTTTAGCATATATTTTCCTCTTCTGCAATATTAAAGTCATAAAATATGACAGCAGATCGGTTCTTTTGGCATTTAATGA
>CABQJA010000185.1 GCA_902464345.1 uncultured Clostridium sp. | reverse complement strand
ATTGAATCTTGCATGTCAAGTTGGCCTATGTCATAATCATTTATGGGAAAGTTGTTTAAATCTACCAGTTTCTACCATGAAACCGAAAGATTTCTTATATTATTTATGAAGGAGCTCGCAAATGGCACAGATTCGATTAGACAAATATCTGGCAGATGCCGGCATTGGCACCCGCAGTCAGGTAAAACAATACATAAAAAAGAAACAGGTCACGGTAAACGGCATCCATGCAGCATCAGGCGATCTCAAGATCGATCCGGAAAGCGATACAGTGCTTTATCAGGGTGCCCCCGTCATCCGGGAGGCCTTTGTATATTATCTGTTAAATAAACCGGCCGGCTACATCAGTGCCACGGAGGATCCGGATTGTCAGACGGTTCTGGATCTGATCCGGGATACTACCCATAAGGATCTTTTTCCGATCGGAAGACTGGACAAGGATACGGAGGGACTTCTGCTCATTACCAATGACGGTGCCCTGGCCCACCGGCTTCTGTCCCCGCGGAAACATGTCGATAAAACCTATTATGTAGAACTGGATGCAGAGATTCCGGCCCATGCAGCAGCCACCTTTCAGGCCGGTATGGATATCGGAGATGAGAAACCGACCTTACCGGCCGATCTGTCGATCCTGACCCCGACCAGCGCCCATCTGACAATCCAGGAGGGCCGATTCCATCAGGTCAAGCGTATGTTCCATGCCATCGGCTGTGAAGTCACCTATCTGAAACGGATCCGAATGGGAAGTCTGGAATTAGATGATACACTGTCTCCGGGAAGCTACCGTCCGCTTACTTCGGAAGAATTATCTGCTTTGCTGCATTAATCATCCGTTTGCTTTATCGCATTAACGCATTGACATATTGAAGCTTTGCGATTAAAATGCTAATTATATGAAAGGAAGGGTCTTATTATGCATACATCTCAACCGTTTACAATTGGATTTATCGGTCTTGGACTGATCGGTGGCTCGATTGCCAAGTCGATTCGACGAATCTTTCCGGATTACCGGATTCTTGCTTATGATGTAGATACCGCAGCACTGGAAGAAGCCGTAGCGGACGGCACCGTCCATATCGCACTTTCCGCAATTGATGAACAGATTGCCGACTGCAGCTATATCTTTCTGTGCGCACCGGTTCATTATAATATTGAGTATCTTCCTTTATTAAAGAAATATATGAAGCCGGACTGTATCCTGACGGACGTCGGAAGTGTCAAGACCGATATTTATCAAGCAGTTCTGGATCAGCAGCTTTCAGATGTCTTTATCGGTGGCCATCCGATGGTCGGTTCCGAACGCTCCGGCTACAGTGCCGCCCATGATCATCTGATTGAGAATGCATATTATTTTATCACCCCATCTTCCACTGTTTCACAGGAAAAGGTCAATGAATTCAGTACCTTTATTGAAGATCTGGGTGCCATTACGATCATTTATTCTCCGGCCCGGCATGATCAGACAACTGCATACATCAGCCACATCCCGCATATTATTGCCTCCGAGCTTGTAAATCTGGTCCGGGACAATGATGATGCCAAGGGCATGAACCGTCAGCTTGCCGCCGGTGGTTTTAAAGACATTACCAGAATCGCTTCCTCTAACCCGGTGATCTGGGAGCATATTCTTTTAAGCAATTCTGCGAATATTATTGCCGGTCTGGAGGAATACAAGGATGATCTACAGCAAATGATCGATGCCATCCATAAACGGGATGCTTTCTACATTCACCAGTTTTTTGAACGTGCCCGCGAATACCGGGATTCCATCCCGAACAATGCAACCGGTGTCATCCGGATGAATTATGAGATCTTCGCTGATATTCCGGACGAAGCAGGTGCCATTGAAGGTGTCCTTCATATCATAAGCACTGCCGGTATCAGCATTAAGAATCTGGGCATCTCCCACAACCGGGAAGATGAAGAGGGTGTATTGCGTCTGTCCTTCTACCGGAAGGAGGATGCATCCGGAGCCGCAGACCTGCTCAGGACCAATGGATACACGATCTATGAGCATTAAGCCTGCATACGGAATATCCGGTCTTTACTTGCTTTTTTCTCTGATTTATACCATACTATGATTTGGAATTATTTACGATTACATGACTAAAGGAGCTTATACTTATGATATTTACCAGAAAACAATCCTTACACGGATGCCTGACAGTACCCGGCGATAAATCGATCTCCCACCGCAGCATTATGCTGGGAGCCCTCGCAGAGGGAACGACCGAGGTGCACGGTTTCCTTCAGGGTGCAGATTGTTTATCTTCCATCTCCTGTTTTGAAAAGATGGGCGTACAGATTGAGAATCAGGGAGACATTGTACGGATTCACGGTCTTGGTCTCCATAATCTACATGCACCGTCTGGGACTCTGGATGTCGGTAACAGCGGAACCACGACCCGGCTTATGTCCGGCATTTTAGCTGCTCAGTCCTTTACCAGTCTGGTAGACGGCGATGCTTCCATTCGCAAGCGTCCAATGAAACGGATCATCACTCCGCTTACCCGGATGGGTGCTTCCATTACCAGCCTGAATCAGAATGACTGTGCACCACTCCGGATTGAGGGCAGGCCACTGCATGGGATCCATTATCAGTCACCGGTCGCTTCGGCTCAGGTAAAGTCTGCAATTCTTCTTGCAGGTCTCTATGCCGATGGCGAGACCAGTGTCACAGAACCATATGTTTCCAGAAATCATACAGAGCTGATGTTTGAATCCTTTGGTGTTCCTGTCCATTGTGAAGGCACTACCGTTACGATCCGGCCGGTTCATTCGCTGAAGGCCCAGAAAATTCTGGTACCAGGAGACATCTCTTCTGCCGCTTATTTTCTGGTAGCCGGGCTGATCACACCGAACTCGGAGCTTGTCATTTGGAATGTCGGAATCAATCCGACCCGGGATGGCATTCTGGATGTCTGTCGTGCCATGGGGGCGGACATTACACTCGAACACGTATCGGATGCTATCGGCGAACCGACGGCGGATATCCGGGTACGCACCAGCTCTCTGCACAGTACCGTAATTGAAGGTGCCGTGATTCCAAAGCTGATCGATGAGCTGCCGATCATTGCCGTTCTTGCCTGCTTCGCAGAAGGCACAACCGTGATCCGGGATGCTCAGGAATTAAAGGTAAAGGAATCCAACCGGATCGATGTTATGGTACATAACCTCTCTGCCATGGGGGCGGATATTGAGGCAACCGAGGATGGTATGATCATTCATGGCGGTAAGCCACTGCATGGTGCTGTCATCGACAGTAAATTAGATCACCGGATCGCCATGAGCTTCGCCATTGCCGGCATGAACGCAGATGGAGAAACCGAGATTCAGGGAGCGGAATGTGTCAATATCTCCTATCCGAACTTCTACTCTGACCTGGAGCACCTGCTCTGATCCGCAGGATTTGAATCCGGCATGATTTAAATATCATATGATTTGAATATAATATGATTTGAATATAATATGGTTTTATTTTAAACCCGAAAAAAGGTGATCATCCGAACGAAAAACTCGTCAGGACGATCACCTTTTATGTTACTCTATCTTTTATTGAAACTTATCTCTCTGTACACGCACCTGGTTAAAATGCTCCACCAGATATGCCACATCTTCCTGCCTATGGCTGATATTGGGGACGGATAACACTTCCTCTCCCTGTTCATTCACCGCCCGAAGTCCATAACTGGTAAGTTGTCTGTCTTCTTCCTGCGTATTGTTCGATACGGTTATGGCATAACGAATCATGGTGTTCAGCTCCTTCACTCCTTTGTCTGTACAATTATTGTACCTTGAATGAACCTGAAATCCCATGGTTAGTCTTCGTATTTTTTCGACCCGGTTATCACTTTCTTGCAGGATGATCCGCTTCTAAAGGATCAGCATAGCATCACCAAAGCTGAAAAATCGATATTTTTCTTCGACTGCAGTCTCATAGGCATGAAGAATCGTCTCCCGGTCTGCCAGTGCAGATACCAGCATGATCAGCGTAGATTCCGGCAGATGGAAATTCGTGATCAGGCAATCAACTGCCTTAAACCGGTAGCCCGGATAAATAAAAATATCCGTCCATCCGCTCTTTACCGGAATATGGCCATCCGGTTCTGCAACCGTTTCCAGAGTTCTGGTACTGGTCGTTCCAACCGAAATGACTCTGCCGCCATTTGCTTTTGTCTCATTAATGATCTTCGCCGCTTCTTCATCTACAATATAAAACTCTGAATGCATATGATGATCCAGCACATTCTCTTCCTTTACCGGACGGAAGGTTCCAAGTCCGACATGAAGGGTTACCTTTGCGATCCGGATACCTTTATCCTGAATCTTCTGCAGCAGCTCCTCTGTAAAATGTAAGCCGGCTGTCGGTGCGGCAGCAGACCCGTCATACTTCGCATATACTGTCTGATACCGGTTCTTATCCTGCAGCTGATGGGTAATATATGGCGGTAACGGCATCTGTCCGAGCCGATCTAAGATTTCCTCAAAGATTCCGTCGTACTCGAACCGGATCAGCCGGTTTCCTTCCTCTACAACATCAATCACTTCTCCGACTAACAATCCGTCACCAAAGCTGATC
>CABQJA010000184.1 GCA_902464345.1 uncultured Clostridium sp. | reverse complement strand
AGTGTTATAATAACAGTGTTATTAAAAGGAGAAGCTTATGAGACATGAAACAGCAGGAGTGACGAAATCGCTGATTGAAAGTGCAGAAAATGAGTTTCTGCAGTACGGATTCCGGGATGCCAGTATGCGGCGGATATCAGCAGCAAGCGGTGTCAGTACCAATTCCATATATACCAGATTCGGTGATAAGGCAGGGCTTTTTCGGGCAATTGTAAAGGATGCGGCCGATGAACTGATGGGGATATATCTGAATAGCATCAATAAGGCATCGGAGTCTATGGATGTGGAACATGCGGTTCAGGAGGGGACAGACGGTACCAATGATGTTTTGAAGTATATTTATCAGCATAAGAAGGAATTCCAGCTGATCTTCTGCCACTCAGCCGGTACAGAGTATGAGGATTATTTTGATAAGCTGGCGGCGATCGAGGAAGGATATTACCGGATATTTGCCAAAGAGTATACCAGAAATGGTCGGAAGGTGGATGACTTCTTTCTTCATGTATACTGTAGAACCGGTTGGCAATATGTGTATGAGGTTCTGACGCATGATAAGACCTATGAGGAAGCGCAGGAATACATGAGCAATGTAAGGGTGTTTAATTATGCCGGCTGGAAAGCAATTCTTGGAATTGATGAATGACCGGAAGAGGAATGCAGAGGAACCAATAAGAGAAAGAAAAAAAGCAGTACAGCTTCGGGAACGGAGCGTACTGCTTAAAAATAAACGATGAGTTAGCAAAAACTAATTCACAAAAGAAGCAATAAGGAGGATTTGTCATGAAGACAAAAAAGCGAAGTGCGATGTCAAGACTGATGGAACTTGCAGGGAATCACAAGTATTTCTCATACATATCTTGTATTCTGGCAGCCATCAGTGCCTGGATCGCATTGATACCATTTTATGATATCTGGCGTATTATCAGAGAAATTTTAGAGGTACGACCGGACTTTTCCAAAGCAACTCATATTACGGCATATGGCTGGCAGGCGGTTTTATTTGCATTACTGGCGATGATCTTCTATATCGGTGCACTGATGTGCTCCCACAAGGCGGCATTTCGTGTGCAGGCCAATATGAGGACAAAGATGATGGAGCATATTATGAAGCTTCCGCTTGGATATGTGGAGGCAGAAGGAACCGGAAAGATCCGGAAAATCGTGACGGATTCCTCTGCAGCAACAGAGACCTTCCTTGCACATAACCTTCCGGATAAGGTCGTATCTGTGGCGACACCGATTGGACTTCTGGCAATGATGGCAATCTTCGACTGGCGGCTGGGGCTGATCAGCCTGATTCCGGCAGCGCTGGCATTTATTATTATGGGCTCCATGATGATGGGACCGAAGATGTCGGCAGACATGAAGGAGTATCAGAATTCTCTGGAAACCATGTCGGCAGAAGCAGTGGAGTATGTCCGTGGTATACCGGTACTGAAAACCTTCGGGCAGACGATTTTTTCATTCAAGCGTTTTAAGGGTGCGATTGATGAATATGAAAAATGGACATTGAGCTATACAAAGTCCATGATGATTCCGATGATCGGCTTTACGGTATTTTCAAATGGGATATTTGCAGCATTGATCATTGCGGCTTATATCCTGGGTGGAAACACGGTGACGGATACATTTGTATTAAATCTGATCTTTTATATATTGATCACATCGGTACTGACTACGACTCTGATGAAGGTAGCATATGCCGGGGAGTCGCAGATGATTGTGGAAGATGCATTGAACCGGATGGATGAGATTCTGGATCAGGGGCAGCTGCCAAATGTAACAGAGGGCGCTGCGATTCAGGACGCATCAATTAAGCTACAGGATGTAACTTTTGCATATGATGAGGCAAAGGAGAATGCAATTGATGGAATCACCATTGATATTAAGGCAGGGGATCATGTTGCATTTGTCGGACCATCTGGTGGCGGCAAGACAACGCTGGCTTCATTGATTGCCCGATTCTGGGATGTAAAGAGCGGAAGCATATCGATTGGTGGAGTAGATGTAAGAAATATTAATACGGATGAACTGATGAATCAGGTCTCTTATGTGTTTCAGGACAGTAAGCTGCTGAAGGCCAGCATTCTGGAGAATGTCAGAATGGGTCGGCCGGATGCAACGGATGAAGAAGTGCTGGAGGCACTGAAGAATGCACAGTGCAGTGATATTATTGAAAAGCTGCCACAAGGTGTTAATACCGTGATCGGTTCGAAGGGAACCTATGTGTCCGGCGGTGAGATGCAGCGATTATCAATTGCCAGAGCGTTTTTGAAGAATGCCCCGGTTCTGATTCTGGATGAGGCAACGGCGTTTGCGGATCCGGATAATGAGAAGCTGGTGCAGCTGGCATTCGAAAAGCTGTCAAAGAACAAAACCGTGATCATGATTGCACACCGGTTATCAACGATTACAAATGCAGATTGCATCTATGTGTTAAAGGACGGAAAAATTGCAGAGTCCGGAACACATACAAGCCTGCTGGCAGAAAATGGTATTTATACACATATGTGGACAGAATACAATAAATCTGTGAACTGGCAGGTAGGAAAGGCAGGTGCTTAAATCATGATAGAGAAATTAAAGCATAAGTATGCATTATCTGAAAACGGAGCAAAGAAAATGATCTGGGCATTTGTGGCAGTCACACTGGCAAATCTTGTACTGATGTTGCCGGTTGGACTTTTATACCAGCTGTCATCCTATCTTCTGGAGGGAAGTGTCCCAAAGGAAAAGCTCGGATTCTTTATTGCGGGAATTGTTGTAGTATTTATATTAATAGCATTAACGACCCTGTTCCAGTATCGGGCAACCTTCTTCTCCACCTATGTGGAGAGTGGCGTAAGACGGAGAGCACTTGCGGAGAAATTAAGACGGTTACCGCTGTCATTCTTCGGGAAAAAGGATTTGTCGGATCTGACCAACGCAATCATGTCAGACTGTGCATTGATTGAGACTGCAAGCTCACACTGGATTCCGGAGTTGATCGGATCTATGATATCTACAACTCTGATCGTGATCGGTCTGCTATTCTTTAACTGGAAAATGGCGTTGGCAGCCATCTGGGTAATGCCGGTTGCATTTGTGATTGTACTGACCTCCAGAAAAGGATTGAAGAGTGTACAGAAGAAGACCATGAGCTATAAGCTTGCCTGTCAGGACGGCATTCAGGAAGGCTTGGAGACAATTCGGGATCTGCGTTCCAACAATATGACGGAGACCTATATGCAGGGCTTAAATAAGAAAATCCGGGATGTTGAGAAGAATGCGATCGTTCTGGAATTTAAGAATGCTGCCTATGTATGTTCCGCACAGATGATATTGAAGCTTGGAATCGGAACGGTAGCATTGGCCGGAAGTATTCTGCTTGTAAAGGGAGAGATCAATGTGCTTACATTCTTCGTGTTTCTGTTGGTGGTAACCAGAATGTATGAGCCGTTACAGATCGCATTACAGAATCTGTCTGCAATCATCAGTCTGGATACGACCTGTGAGAGAATGGACGAGATCTTATCCCATGATGAGCAGAGCGGAAAAACAGAGCTTACAAATGAAGGATATGATATTGTGTTTGATCACGTTGGCTTTGCTTACGAAAGCGGAGAAGAGGTTCTGTCTGATGTTACGTTTACCGTAAAGCAGGGCTGCGTCACTGCACTGATCGGACCATCTGGCGGCGGTAAGACCACCGTTTCCAGACTGGCAGCCCGGTTCTGGGATTGTAACAAGGGAAGTATTACGGTTGGCGGTATGAATGTATCGGAGATTGATCCGGAACATCTGTTATCTCTGTATTCCATTGTATTCCAGGATGTTACATTGTTTAACAATACAGTCATGGAGAATATCCGGATCGGAAAAAAGGATGCAACCGATGAAGAGGTTATGGCGGCGGCAAAGCTGGCAAACTGTACAGATTTTATTGAAAAATTACCGGATAAATGGAATACATTGATCGGTGAGAACGGCTCGGAGCTGTCCGGCGGAGAGCGGCAGAGAATCTCGATTGCCAGAGCATTCTTAAAGGATGCACCGATCATACTGATGGATGAGGCAACCGCGTCTCTGGATGTGGATAATGAATCCGTGATTCAGGAATCTATCTCAAAGCTGATCCGGAACAAAACCGTTCTGATCATTGCTCACAGAATGCGAACGGTAGATGGTGTAGATCAGATCGTAGTTCTGAAGGATGGTGTTGTTGCAGAACAAGGAACACCGCAGGAATTAAAACAGAAAAACGGTATCTATAAGCATATGGTTGAAACTCAGTTGGAAACTGAACAGTGGAAATATCAGTAAATTTAAGCGTAGCAGCTTTATCAGGCTGCTACGCTGTTTTCATCCAGCAGTTATCTGGCTTGCTGACGCAGCTGCTGTAACTCCAGCTCCTTATGTGCTAATTGTGAATGCAACTCCTGATTAGAGGTCTGTAAATCCTGATTAGAGGTTTGCAGATTCTGATTGGAAGTCTGCAACTCCTGATTATCCCGTTTCAGTTCATCAATCGTAGCCTGCATTTCGTCGATCATGTAGTCAACCGTATTTTCATCCAGTATCTGTAATTCTTTTGAAAAAAGTC
>CABQJA010000183.1 GCA_902464345.1 uncultured Clostridium sp. | reverse complement strand
TCTCCTAACTGAGCAAACATCACATGATGCTCCTGAATCAGCGGATTATTTTCATTTTGTGCCGAAGAAAGCAGATTTCCATACGGAAGAAACTCCTGCATCTGATCCTGAATCGGCAGTGTAAACCGCATCTGGATCAGGACCGGTGTTGTCTCCTTATACTCGGAAACCATACGGATTCCGCCGCCGCTAATATCCAGAATCACAGCTTTTTTCCATTCCTGCAGTTCTAACTCTTCCGGTGCGATTTCAATTGCTTCTCTGGATGTGATCAGACGATAGGTTGCCTCCAATCGACAGCCATAACGATAATATTCCCGGCGCTGAACCTTTTTTAAGCTTCCCTGCAGCTCCATATCCGCCAGAAAGAGATTGCCGTCCTTTAACCGGTTAATAACTACAAAGTCACCCTCATAAATCCCCTTCTGCGCATAGGTTGAGATCCGATACTGGGCACCGACCTCCAACGGAACCAGTCTGCCCTCATAAAGCGGCATTGTGATCCGCAGCACATTCTCGGCCTGCATATCCATGATCCGGCAGTTAAACACTCTGCGTCTCTGTGTGTCCGTTTCAGGTTCTCCGTGAAACAGCTGCTCCATATCCAGTTTGTCACCAATTGAAATAATATTCTGCATGCTCTCTCCTAATATTTCTTCCTCTTTTGTCGAATGAATGTCAGGAAGAATTTTGCAATTCCGCCCTTCTCCTCATCCTGTGTCTCTTCTGCATCTGTCATACGATTACAGATTTCCTGATAATTTTTCACAGAAACCGAATTCGGGTATGCCAGTGAAACCGGCTTCTGTTCAATGACTGCCTTTGATACATTCATATCCTGAAAAATCTCTCCCAGATATTCAAGGTGAATATTCAGGAATTTCGTTGAAACAATATTCAGCTTTTCATAGATTTCTCTGCCCTCTTCTTTGGAAGAGACACGATTGGATACAATCTGTATCTTCTTTTCCTCCGGTACAAACTCTTTGCTCCGATTCACGGTCTTTAACAGAGAGTATGCATCTGTGATGGACGTCGGTTCCGGCGTTGCTACGATCAGAACCTCCGGACTGCTCAGTACAAACTCCAGCACAGAATCCGAAATGCCGGCACCGGTATCAACAATCACAACATCGGCCAGTGTATCCAGCCGAACCAGCTTGCCGATCAGCACCCGCAACTGTTCCTTGTCCAGATTTACCATATCCTGAACACCGGAGCCGCCGGAAATGAATCCAATTCCCATTGGACCCTCTGTAATGATCTCATCAATACTCATGTCATTGTAAATCAGATCCGACATTGTATATTTCGGTCTGATTCCAAGCATGATTTCAACATTTGCCAATCCGAAATCCGCATCAATAATCACAACTCTCTGACCCTTTTTACTGAATTGGATCGCCAGATTCACGGACAAACTCGTTTTTCCAACGCCGCCTTTTCCGCTGGTTACCGCAATTACTCTGGTGGAACCACTGTGCTGAATCTGCTGACCCACTAATTTTCTCAGTTGTTCTGCCTGATCCATGACTCGTTTCCTCCTAATAACTGCTTCGCAATTCCCTGTGCATCGGTCACACTGATATCCTCTGGCACATTCTGTCCGAATGTCGTATAAGACAATGGTTTCTGTGTCAGCATTCTGATATTCAGAATGTTTCCGAGTGCATCTGTTTCATCTATCTTTGTAAATAACAAACAATAATCCGAAATATCCGAATATGTTTGCGTAATTCTGACTAAATCCTTATATTTTGTTGTTGCACTTACCACAAGATATATCTCATGCGGATAATCCAGTGCTGTTTCCAGTAGCCGCTGAACATCCTCCTGCTGCTCTTCGTTCTTATGGGATCGTCCTGCCGTATCGACCAGAATCAGATCATAGCTCTGATATTTCTCATAGAGCGTTTTCAGCTCATCCGCATGATATACCACCTCTATCGGTGTCGATAATATATTTGCATAAGTACGGATCTGCTCTACGGCAGCTACCCGGTAGGTATCTGCTGTAATGATCGCGATTTTTGCTTTTTTCTCCAGCTTAAATTTCGATGCAAGCTTTGCAATGGTAGTCGTTTTACCTACACCGGTCGGTCCGATAAAAAACACGATCTTCGGTTTCTCTTCTGACAGCTCTACGGTTTTCATCTGTCCGAGCTTCAATACGATCTTCTGATAAATACTCGCCAGGAGATCATCCAGCTGAAGATTCTCCTTATTGTCGATCTCCCGCATGATCTCTCTGGCATTTTCCTCTGTTACCTCGTTATTTAACAGCTGCTCAAACACCAGCTTGACCATTCTGGAATTCCGTCCCTGATCTGCCTTCTCCTGTTCCTTGTCCTCCTCAGGACCTTCCTCCTGCATCTGACGTTCCAGAAGCTGTGCCAGATTCTCCAGCCGTTCCTGAATCGCCGTTGCAACTGCAGGTTCCTTTGCTTCCTGTTTCCCAGCCTCTGCAGCTACTGCTGCGCTGCTTTCCGGCTCGGTCTGACTGTGTCCGACCTTTGTTTCCAGATTCTGCAGAGAAGCCTTTCCCGGCTTTCTTGCCTCTTTCTTATCCGGCTCATCCACAGCAGCCGTCACCTCTACGTAATCTTTCTTAAATAACCGGCGTAATCCCTTCTGCTTTACCGTCTTTACATTCATAATGACGGCATCTGCGCCCAGATCCTCCTTCGCCTTTGCTACAGCATCCTGTTCCGTAGGTCCCTGATATTTTTTAATTATCATCGATTGTCACCATCCCTATTGACTGTAATTCCACTTCTGATTCAATCTCATTATAGGATATTACGATCAGATTTCTAAAATAATCATTCGTCAGCTTCTTAAAATACATTCGCACGATCGGCGAGGTAATAATAATCGGCGTATGACCGGAATCTTCCAGTTTTTTGATCTCTGCCTCTGTCGCTGCCAGAATCTTCTTTGTCCGGTCCGGATCCAGCGTCAGATAAGCTCCCTGCTCTGTCTGCTTCACAGATGCCATGATCTCCTGTTCAATCTTCGGATCCAGCGTGGCAACGGTCGTTGTCTCTTCTCCGCCAAAGAACTTGCTGGAAATCGCACGTTTCAGTCCCTGCCGGACATACTCGGTCAGTACATCCGTATCTCTGGTGGTTGCCGCATGATCCGCCAGCACTTCAAATATCGTAACCAGATCTCGGATGGAGATTCCTTCCCGCAGCAGATTCTGCAGTACCTTCTGTATTTCACCAACATTCAACAGCTTCGGAATCAGTTCCTCAATCAGGGTAGTATTCTTATCCTTAATATTATTGATCAGGTTCTGAACATCCTGTCTGGTCAGAAGCTCGTCAATATGCGTCCGGATTACTTCCGTCAGATGCGTTGCAATAATGGACGGCGGATCCACTACCGTGTATCCATAAGACTCCGCACGTTCCCGCTGTGCCTCTGTGATCCAGACTGCCGGCAGATGGAAGGACGGCTCAAAGGTTGGAATACCTGTGATTTCCTCCTCTACATAGCCCGGATTCATTGCCATATAGTGATCAAACAGAATCTCGCCCTCACTGACCTGAATTCCTTTGATCTTGATTACATATTGGTTCGGATTCAGCTGGATATTATCTCGCAGACGAATGATCGGCACTACCGCACCAAGCTCCAGTGCGATCTGACGTCGGATCATAACCACCCGGTCTAACAGGTCACCACCCTGATTCACATCTGCCAACGGTATGATTCCATAACCGAATTCCAGCTCGATCGGGTCTACCTGCAGTAAGGTATTGACATTCTCATGCCTGCGTATCTGATCTGCTTCAACCTCTTCTTCCGCAACCTCTTCTTCGATTTCCTTTGTATCTTTTCTGGTAGCCAGAACCCTGCCAAGCACAACCAGTGCCAGGCCCAATCCAACATAAATAACCGGATTTAACGGTGTAAACAGCCCCAGGAAAATAAGGGCTCCGCCTACCACATACATAACCCTGCTCGACTGAAACAGCTCGCTGAATACAATATCACCGATCTCAGCCTCTCTGGATGCCTTCGTTACAATTACACCGGTCGCCAGAGAGATCATCAGAGACGGAATCTGGGATACCAGACCATCACCGATTGTCAGGATCGTGTATTTGGAAATTGCCTCCTGAAATGTCATACCCTGCATCAGCATACCGGTCAGAAGTCCACCTACAAAGTTAATACCGGTAATGATCAGACCGGCAATGGCATCACCCTTTACATACTTGGTAGCACCATCCATGGAACCAAAGAATGATGATTCTGCCTGAATCTTCTGCCGCCGCTCTATCGCTTCCTTATCAGAAATAGCACCGGTACTTAAATCCGCATCAATTGCCATCTGTTTACCCGGCATAGCATCCAGTGTAAATCTGGCCGTTACCTCAGAAACCCGTTCCGAACCTTTATTGATTACCATCATCTGTACAATGATCAGAACAATAAAGATGATCGCGCCTACGACCAGACTGCCGCCACCTACGAACTGTCCGAAGGTCGTAACTACATTACCCGGATTACCGGTCAGTAAGATCAGTCTTGTCGATGAAATGTTCAGTGAAATCCGAAATACTGTCGTAAACAACAGAATCGTCGGGAAACTGGACATCGATAATGTCTCTTTGGCAAATATACAAT
>CABQJA010000182.1 GCA_902464345.1 uncultured Clostridium sp. | reverse complement strand
CTGAATGCAGAATCATTTAAAAAACAGGGCTTCAGTTATGTTCTTCCGGAGGAAGAGCTCACAAAGGAAACCCTGTTGAACGCTGTTGATCAGGTATATACTCACCGGGCAGACTACCAGGCGGCTATGAAAAACAGCCAGATGACAAATTCCATTGATCTGATCGTAGATCTGATCAACGATGCCTGTCAGAAAAATCTGTCCCAGTAATCAAATAGAAATTCTGTTCCGGCTAACCCCATGGAAAAGAATACGATCAGGAAGCAAAGTGCGATCGCCCAACCGTCGTACTTTGCTTTTTCTGCATAAAAAGTACTGATCAATACCTCGATCCCAAGCGAAATCAAAGTACATGGCCAAAACTGCCAGACTGTGAAATATGTGATTCCCGGATTTATAATATGCAGTAAAAATCCAACTCCAAACCCAACCAACATCAGTCCGAACGTAATCGTTCCGATCCGGTGCGTCCGTTTCGTCCGGTGTATCCGTACCGGTTCTGTTTCCTGTTCCTGTCTGATTTCCTGCAGTGGCTGTATGCCCTGCAGTCCCTGTACTTCCTGTAAATCACTCATGCTCCGCGCCTCCTTCCGATGTAACGGCCTGTCCTGTTGCCTGCTCTGCTGCCTGCCCTGCCACATACTCTGTCACTTGCCCTATTTCATGACCGGCCTCATACTTCACTGCTTCGTTTTTTGCGGCCTGTTCTCCGGCAACCTCATCCCATGCAGTCTGATTCTTCACGGCCTGCTCATTGGACGCCTCTTCCTGATCCAGAGCCTCCTTCTTGCCCTGAATCATCACGATTCCCAGTAGGATCAGACCAACTGCAACCAGAACCTTCGGAACATACTCTACTCCCGGCAGATAAAGGATACTGCCAAGCATCTTAATACCCATGTTCCACAGCATAAATGCCCCCAGAACAATCAGCACAATAGAGCAGAATCTCCGCATCATCTTAGACTGCCGTCCCAGATTTGACTCATACAACGGGATCAGATATTTATCCTCCAGCCGGCTGAACTCCTCATCAGAAGCTCCGGCAATGCTGTGTACATGGAAGAATGCATAAAACCACAGGATAATATCGATCAGCAGCAGCTGACTTACCTCCGTAACCGTTGCCAGAAAAATAATTCCGAAAAACTCTGCCATCAGGGACACTCCCATTTTCATGAATCCCATATACATCTCTCCGGCTCCCGGAAGCAGGGAAAATATAAATGTTAAAAACTTACTCTTCTTTCTACGCATATCGCATCAATCCTTTCTTTTCTTACCTTTCTTATATCTCTTATTCACTCTGTCCCGGTGCTTTCACCGAAGTCTCTTCGGTTGACTCACTCTGTCCCGGCTCTGTCTCTTCGGTTGACTCTGCCGATTTATTCAGCCATGGATCTAACATCCGGTCACTGGCCTCGCTGATCCCTTCTACCATCCGGTCGGAAATCTGCCTGCATACATGGAAGAATTCCTGCGTCTTTACTTCCATGACGGTCGGCTCTTTTCCCGCGGTCTCTCCGGCCTGCTCGCCCTGTGCCGTAATCGGTAGCAGGAACAGCATTAGCATCGCCGCTGCCAGTCCACCGGCAATCTTCATCTCAAATACTACTAATTGCCTCCGTTGCTTCTTCATCCTGTCTCGTGCCTGATCCGCATCCAATGTTTCCAGCACCTGCTGCTTTAGATTCGCCGGTGCTTGCAGCATCTTATTATCTTCAACATCTTCGATCAGTCTCTTCAGCTCTTCGTCTGACAAATATCCCTGATTCATAGGAACTCCTCCTTTCGATATAGCTTCTGTAACATACTTCGTGCCCGATAAATCTGTGTCTGTACGGTCTTCCGGTTCCGGTTTAACTTCCCGGCAATTACCTCCGGTGATTCCTCCCGGTAGAAATACAGTTCTGCGATCTGGTCATATGGTGGCTTTAGCTGCCGGCATCGCTGTAACAATTGCTCCCGCACCAGTGCCTCATAGGTCTCCTGCTCCGGTCCGGTATCCTCTGCCGGAAGATCCTGCATCTCATCCCAGTCCACCGGCTCCGACCTCCGCTTCGCCGATTTCAGGTAATCGGTGCATTTATTTGCCGCAATCCTGCACAGCCATGCCTTCTCATAGCTGCCGTCGAACTGCTCCAGATTCCGATAAGCAGATACGAACGTGTCCTGCGTCAGATCTTCTGCCGCAAAATAATCGCCGGTCATCTGATAACAAATGGAAAATATTAAGTTTTGATATCGATCCATCAGCGCTGATATATTGATATCCACGATCCTATCTACCTCCTTCCCTCTCTGTTTAATAGAACGAGACAGGCATCCGTTTGTCTTCAACTTTCTGCAATTTTTTCTTTAAAACATAAAAAGAGCGAACCTTCAAACTGTTCGCTCCTCATTTCCCCTGATTCTTAACTGACCTTCAGTTTAAATTTCATAATATCCTTCTCGGTCTCCACGATCTCGATCTTACCACCCAGATCCCGTAATTTCTCTTCAAACCGCTCATAGCCACGCTGGATATACTTGATATCCTCCACAACGGTAAAGCCTTCTGCTGCCAGTCCTGCGATTACCAGTGCCGCACCTGCCCGAAGATCCGGTGCCACCACGGAAGCTCCGCTGTAATGGTCCACGCCGGTAATAATTGCCATATTACCCTCTACCTTGATATTCGCACCCATGCGCATTAACTCATCCACATATTTAAAACGATTTTCAAAAATATTCTCGGTAATCACACTGGTTCCTTCCGAAAGTCCAAGTGTAATCGCCATCTGCGGCTGCATATCAGTCGGAAAGCCCGGATATGGCTGTGTCTTGATCTGTGTTGCACCCAGCCGTTTCTCCCTATCTCCGATCACGCGTACCGCATCATCGTATTCCTCTACGGTTGCTCCGATCTCTGTCAGCTTGGAACTGATCGCCTCCAGATGCTTCGGAATGACATTCTTGATCAGGATGTTGCCACCGGTCGCGGCGGCCGCCATCATAAAGGTACCTGCTTCGATCTGGTCCGGAATAATTGAATATTCGGTGCCGCTTAATTCCTTTACACCACGGATCCGGATCTCATTCGTACCGGCCCCCTTGATATTTGCACCCATACTGTTTAAGAAGTTCGCTACATCAACGATATGCGGCTCCTTCGCTGCATTCTCGATCGTGGTCTTACCTTCTGCCAGAACCGCTGCCATCATGATATTAATGGTTGCACCGACACTGACGGTATCCAGATAAATATGCTTTCCGATCAGCTGATCTGCACTGACGGTGATCATTCCGCCATCGATCACAACCTCGGCACCTAATGCCTTAAAGCCCTTGACATGCAGGTCGATCGGTCTGCTTCCGATCTCACAGCCACCCGGCAGGGCAACCTGAGAACGCCGATATTTTCCAAGTAAGGCACCCAGAAGATAGTAAGATGCCCGAATCTTACGAATAAACTCATCATCTACACATAACGAATCAATATTCGTGATCGTTCCGCCACAAATGCTGACCGTATGCTCATCAATATATCGTACCGTTGCTCCAATCTCCCGGATAGCCTGCAATAATACCTTGGTATCCCGGACATTCGGTACATTCTCAATAATACACTCTTTATCTGTCATAACCGCAGCCGCCAGAATTCCAAGGGCTGCGTTCTTTGCTCCTGCTATTGTTACTTCGCCAACTAAAGGGGTTCCGCCCTTTATTACATACTGCTCCATAATGCACCTCTTACATTATTTTATATATCAATTAATTATTTTTATCAGATTACATTCTACGCCCATTATTTAAGCATAACTAGGCTAATTATAACACAACTTTCCTGTTTGTAAACCTTTTTTCTCAAGAGGTGTCCCGGTCTTAGCTCATTGTCTGCCGCTCTTCTTCGCAATAGATGCAACGGTATGTACGTTTCTCGCGATTTACCAGCTTAAATATATGATCAATCCCCTGCTCGGTTGTAGTGATACAACGTGGATTCTTACAGAATATTATATTCACCAGCTTCTCCGGCAGTTCAACTTTTTTCTTTTCTACGGTCTTTCCGTCCTTAATAATGCTGACGGTAATATCCGGATCAATGTATCCAAGCACATCCAGATTAATGGAATAATCCTGATCGATCTTGATGATATCCTTGCGTCCCAGCTTATTACTCTTTACATTTTTAATAATCGCCACGCTGCAGTCCAGCTTATCCAGCTCCAGATCCTGGTAGATCTGCATGCTCTTTCCTGCTTTAATATGGTCTAATACCACACCTTCATTTAAGCGCCCAACATTTAACATACTTCTACCTCCAATAATGTAAGAATCAATGCCATTCTGACATACACACCGTACTGCGCCTGTTTAAAATACGCTGCTCTTGGGTCTTTATCTACTTCAGTTGAAATTTCATTGACTCTCGGAAGAGGATGAAGGACAAGCATGTCCGGATTCGCCAGTTTCATTTTTGTCTTATCAAGTACATAAAAATCTTTCATTCGGACATAATCTTCTTCATTGAAGAAACGTTCTTTCTGTACACGGGTCATGTACAGTAAATCTAATTTCGGGAGGGCTTCTTCAAGACGTTCTACTTCTTCAAATTCATGACCACTTGCTTTTAACACATCGTCACGAATATAATCC
>CABQJA010000181.1 GCA_902464345.1 uncultured Clostridium sp. | reverse complement strand
AAGAACCGGAAAACAAGAACCGGGAAACAAGAATAGAAAAATTGAAAATGAAAATAAAAATAAAACAGAAGGTTGGTGATAATCATGGAGCAGTATCAGGTAACCGGAATGAGCTGTGCGGCATGCAGTGCCAGAGTGGAAAAAGCAGTTTCCAAGGTTCCGGGAGTGACATCCTGTTCTGTCAGTTTACTAACAAACTCCATGGGAGTAGAAGGAACGGCGGTAGCCGCTGATATTATTCAGGCAGTTGAGGCGGCCGGATACGGTGCAAGCAGAAAGGGCGCAGCCGGATCGGAGGCTTCCTCCGGTCATAACGGATATGATTCCATCCGGGCAATGGAGGAGTCATTGGAGGATAAAGCGACACCTGCACTGAAAAAGCGGCTGATCGCATCCGTTGGATTTCTGATCGTTCTGATGTATGTATCAATGGGACATATGATGTGGGGCTGGCCGTTGCCTGCATTTATGGCAGACAATCATGTGGCAATGGGATTGTTTCAGATGCTGTTGACCATTATCATTATGGTAATTAACCAGAAGTTCTTCATCAGTGGATTCCGGGGCCTGATTCACCGGGCACCGAACATGGATACGCTGGTAGCACTTGGTGCGACTGCGGCGTTTGGATACAGCACCTATGCATTATTTGCAATGACGGATGCACAGATGAACGGTGATATGGAACGTGTCATGTCCTATATGCATGATTTCTATTTTGAATCGGCAGCCATGATCCTGACGCTGATCACAGTCGGAAAAATGCTGGAGGCGAAGTCAAAGGGCAGGACCACCGATGCGATCAAGAGCTTGATGCGGCTGGCACCGAAGACTGCTACGATTCTGCGGGATGGACAGGAGGTAGTTGTAGAAGTAAGCCAGGTAAAGCAGGGAGACCTGTTTGTGGTACGTCCCGGTGAGAATATTCCGGTGGATGGTGTTGTAATAGAAGGGAACAGTGCGGTAAATGAGTCAGCACTGACAGGAGAAAGCATACCGGTTGATAAAGAGCCGGGCAGTACCGTGTCGGCAGCTACGAGTAATCAGTCCGGTTTCCTGAAATGTCAGGCAACGCATGTCGGCGAGGACACAACACTGGCACAGATCATCCGGATGGTCAGTGATGCGGCGGCAACGAAGGCACCGATCGCGAAGGTAGCAGATAAGGTGTCCGGCGTATTTGTACCGGTGGTCATCGGCATTGCACTGGTTACGATCGCAGTCTGGCTGCTGGCAGGCGAGAGCTTCGGATTTGCTCTGGCAAGAGGTATCTCGGTATTGGTTATCAGCTGTCCGTGTGCGTTGGGACTGGCAACTCCGGTTGCAATCATGGTAGGTAACGGAGTCGGTGCAAAGAACGGGATCCTGTTTAAGACTGCGGTTTCACTGGAGGAGACCGGTAAGACGGAGATCGTAGCTTTGGATAAGACCGGTACGATCACCAGAGGTGAACCGCGCGTTACAGATATTCTGCCGGGAGACGGATTGTCGGAAGAAGAACTGCTGACCCTTGCCTGTGCATTGGAAAAGCAGAGTGAGCATCCGCTGGCGAAGGCGGTACTGGCATACTGTGAAGAGCATCCGGTCCAGAGTCTGGAGGTGCAGGATTTCCGGGTTCTGCCGGGCAATGGATTATCCGGTACGATCGGAGCGGAAACCGTCTGGGGCGGTAATGCGGCATACATCAGAACGCAGCTGAATGCAGAGATGGATATCAAGGCACAGGCAGACCGCCTGGCGAAAGACGGTAAGACGCCGCTTTATTTCGCAAGACAGAAGGCAGATGGCAGCCGGGAGCTGCTGGGTGTGATAGCGGTTGCAGACGTAATAAAGGAGGACAGCCCACAGGCGATTCGGGAGCTGAAAAACATGGGTGTCCATGTGGTAATGCTGACCGGTGATAATGAGCAGACCGCACAGGCAATCGGCGCTCAGGTCGGTGTAGACGAAGTCATTGCGGGTGTATTACCGGATGGTAAGGAAGCGGTGATCCGGCAGTTGAAGGAAAAGGGCAAGGTGGCCATGGTAGGTGACGGTATTAATGATGCACCGGCGCTGACCAGAGCAGATATCGGTATTGCGATCGGTGCCGGCACGGATATTGCAATCGATGCGGCGGATGTCGTACTGATGAAGAGCCGGTTAAGTGATGTACCGGCGGCTATCCGGTTAAGCAGACGGACACTCCGGAACATTCATGAGAATCTGTTCTGGGCATTTATTTATAACATTATCGGAATCCCGCTTGCAGCAGGTGTCTGGATCCCGCTGTTTGGCTGGCAGTTAAACCCGATGTTCGGTGCTGCGGCTATGAGCCTTTCCAGCTTCTGTGTGGTTACGAATGCGTTGCGGCTGAATCTGGTAAAGATTCACGACTCCAGAAGAGACCGGAACCGGAGAAAGCATACAAATGTAGCAGCCAATGATAAGAATGCAATAGTAAGTGAGACTGAAATAACAAATGAGAGTGCAATAACAGAAAATAATAAGAAAGAATCGGAGGGAAATAATATGACAAAGACCATGAAGATTGAGGGAATGATGTGCGGACATTGTGAGGCACGGGTAAAGAAAGCCTTAGAGGCACTGGATCAGGTAGAACAGGCAGAGGTAAGTCATGAGAAGGGAACCGCAGTAGTTACCTTAAAGGAAGCGGTTGCAGATGAGGTGCTGAAGAAGGCTGTTGAGGATCAGGATTATAAGGTGACAGGGATTCAGTAAAAAGCAGCAGGACAGTGAGCTTCATCACGAAAGGTAGCAGAAAAGCCGGTCGGATCGTAAGGTTTGATTGGCTTTTTGTGATAATAAGCGTTTTTTCGCAGAATGAGACATATGTAAACTTATAAAAAACGGAGAAATATCATACAATCAAAGAAATAATCGGTGATGCAACTATCTCAGGGCAACGGAGATATACGTTATTTGCAGGAACATTCACAGGAGGTATGATATGGGGAAAAAGCAACGACAAACGAAGATCAGAAATCAAATTCTGGCAATAGGACTCATCCTTATAATGGTGCCGTTTATGAGTGCCTGTGGCAGGAGAGGACTCGGACCGGGTGGACAGTCCTCCGGGCAGTCGATCTTTACATATTATGATCAGGAAACCCAGGAGTTTGCAAAGAATTTTAATGAAGATGAAATTATATCCGCATTTTATCAGAAAAATTATGAAACGGCGGAAGAATATATGATACAGGAGGATAAGGAGCAGATCCGGCAGTTATTCGATGCATTAGCGGAAATCACAGTAGCCGGAGAGACAGAGGAAATGGCATCCGGCTATGACGATGTATTCATATTTACACTTCCGACGGCGCAGGCATTCACCTTTCAGTTTAATATGCACCACCTTGTAATCGGGGATACCTGTTATGAGGTAGAAGGTGCAGAGGATCTGTGGAAGCTGGCAGCGGAACTGGCAGGAGACACGACAACAAAGAATAACGGAAAAGAGAATGGAAAGGATGCAATGCAGACAGCGGATGATGATATCCGTATTGTTCCGACAAAGGCGAAGCTGACAACTCTGGAGCCATATCAGACGGATGCATTCAGTATGCAGATTCCAAGTGGCTGGACAGTAGAAACAGGAGCAGACGGTATGTTTCATTCCATTCATGTTTATGATCCGGAGGAGCCGGTCAATCAGGTATTTCTGCTCTTAAAGGCAATGCCGCTGATGCACAGTGAAACGAGCAGGGATTATTATCGGCAGTCATATGAGGCATATGGTGGAACCTATTATATCATGGCGGATGCTCCGGTTCTGGCAGAACCATCTACCGAGAATTTCTACCGGATCTTCTCCGATTATGCCGCATTTGTTGAGAAGGATGAACCGGAGTACAGTGGTTATACATTCCCGAGATTTAACGAGTTTACGACACTGGAAAGCTTTGAGAGTACCTCTCCGATGAAGGACGCTGCATTGAATCCGGCGATCCTGCATGCTACCTTTACAGATGCATATGGGAATCGGGGCGAAGGAATGTTTACCGCTGATGTGGTGGACTTTACCGGCAGTCAGACATCCGGATTTGGAATGGATGCAGGATATTATACCGCATACGATATTATGGTCATAACGGCAGCGGAGAATGAGCTGATCGAATGGCAGGATATCCTGTATCAGTGCATAAATTCGATTCAGTATTCAGATGCATTTGTCAGCAATACAAATGCACAAAGTGATGCACAGCTGGCGAATGCCATGCAGCTTCGGAGTACATTAAATGAGATTTCAGACGGAATCATGGCATCCTGGGAGGCGAGAAATACCAGTGATGAGATCATGCGTCAGAAGCAGAGTGATGCGATCCTTGATTATGACCGGGTCTATGATACCGAGACCAATGAGGTCTATCGGACACCGCTTGGATGGCTGGATGGCTATGATGGAGATCGCTTTAAGAATGTGACCGATGATGCCATGTACACACTTCCGATCGAGGGTACGATCATGGAGTGATGAGATTACAATGCCATAACAGTTTTTAGATAGATTCAGAGAGGGAATAAAAGCAGGGAAATGAGGGAAAACCCCGGTTATCCGGCAACACCTGAATGCGAAAGCGCTCAGGGCGATGCACAGATAACCGGGGCTTTTCATATCTTAATCAAATAAAGACTTATGAT
>CABQJA010000180.1 GCA_902464345.1 uncultured Clostridium sp. | reverse complement strand
CACAGGCAGTTGTTCAGGAAATCGAGGCAATCGGTCAGAAGGCACTGGCAATTCAGGCAGATACGGCAGATTTAAAAGCTGTACAGGCAATGTTCCGGACAGCAGGAAAAGAGTTTGACAGTATCGATGTACTGGTAAACAATGCAGGCGTAGTAGATGATAAGTATCTGCTGATGCTTCCGGAGGATTCTCTGGAGCGCAGTCTGAGTATTAATATCAAGGGATATTTCCATTGTGCGCAGAATGCGGCTCTTAAGATGATGCGTAAGAAGAAGGGCTGTATTGTAAATATTTCATCGGTCAGCTCAGTGGTAGCAATTCCGGGACAGAGTGTATACAGTGCGACCAAGGGTGCGGTCAATGCGATGACTGCAACCCTGGCAAAGGAGCTGGCACAATACGGAATCCGGGTTAACGCAGTTGCACCGGGATTTATTGCAACCGATATGATCGACCAGATTCCGGAGGATCAGAGAGCAGAGCATTTAAAAGCAGTACCGCTCGGACGCTTCGGAGAAGCAGCAGAGGTTGGAAAGCTGGTTCGTACCTTATGCTCAGATGATATGGCATATGTGACAGGCCAGACGATCGTAATGGATGGAGGCTTAAGTCTATGAATCTGTTAGAAATTAATTCACGTATGAGACAGCGCCCGCCATTTCAGATGATCGAGCGGGTGACAGAACTGGTGCCGGGAAAATCAGCAACCGGAATCAAATGTGTATCGGTTAATGAGCCGTATTTTGAAGGACATATGCCGGGCTATCCGATCATGCCTGGCGTTCTTCTGATCGAGACCTGTGCGCAGCTGTGTTCTCTGGTGATTGAGCAGGATGGCATTGATGAAGACAAGATTTATGTGCTTTTGAAGGTAAAGGATTTCAAGTTTGTAAAAGCAGTGATTCCGGGTGACCGTCTGGAAATCAAGGCGGAGTGCCTGCGGGCCGGAACCGGTCTGTTTGAGTTTGATGTACAGGTATTCTGTGACGGAAAGCTGCGGGCAAAGGGTGATCTGATGTTTACAGCAGTCGATAAGGAAAGCATTTATCAGGAAGAATCGTGAGGTGAAGCAGAGTGCAAGCACTGGTGATCAACGGAAGTCCGAAGGGGGCTTCCAGTAATACAATGTGGCTGACCAATGCATTTACCGGCGGTTTTCCGGAAGACGTAACGGTGAAAACGATAACCCTGCGGGAAAAGAACATTCACCCCTGTATGGGGTGCTTTTCCTGTTGGACCAAAACACCGGGACAGTGTGCAATCAAGGATGACATGCAGGAAATCTATCAGGATATTCTGGAGTCGGATATTATTATTGAAAGTTTTCCGCTGTATTTTGCAGGGGTGCCTTCCAGATTGCGGATGATGACCGAACGCTGTCTGTTGTTTACGAAGCGTTATGAGGGAAGTCCGGAGGATACCTTCCACTCCATTCTGGAGATGGAAGAGCACAGTCTGAAGGGAAAGGAAATGGTACTGATATCTTCCTGCGGGTATGTATCCATGGATACGATGTTTGAAGCCCTATTAAAGGAGTATGATCTGATCTGCGGTGCAGGCAATTATACCAGAATCTTATGTGCGCAGGGCGAGCTTTTGCAGGCCGGCAGCCGGACCAGACAGGTCGTAAACTATCTGGAAGAGGTGAAGAAGGCGGGAAGTGAGTTTATTGCACAGGGGGCAATATCAAAGGAACGTCAGGAGATACTGGACAGACAGATGGTAAGTCCCCGGACCTTTGAGGTCCTGATCAAGCGTTATTGGAGCGAGAGAATGAATTAAGAAAAGGAATGTCTACAGGATGGAAAAGTATGATATTGTAAAACAAGCGAAGGTGTCTAATTTAATAATCTATTCCTTTATGGCGGCAGTCGGTCTGATAATGATTATCTTTCAGGGGATTCCGACGAATGTGGAGATCATCGTACTGAGTGTGCTCTGCATTCTGGTTGGCGGAGCAAAGATTCTGGGATATTTTTCCAATGATCTGTACCGACTGGCATTTCAGTTTGATCTGGCAATCGGATTATTTCTTGCGATCATAGGAGTGCTGACGCTGGTAGTCGGAGGAAAGGATCCTCTGGGAACGGTGCGGTTGTTTGGTGTTTATATTTTTATTGATGGTCTGTTAAAGCTGCAGACTGCAATTGATGCCAGAAAGTTTGGAATTGCGAGATGGCTGGTGATTCTGCTGACAGCGATTCTGATGGTCGGCGTAGGAATCGTAGGACTGCTGGCATCGTATCTGGAACAGATTTCCCAGCTGATCGTGCTGGATATCTCATTGACATTGGATGGACTTGTGAATATCTGGATTACAGCCTATACGGTCCGGGTTCGTGCCAGGAAGAAGAATCTGGAAGAACGGTTTGGCATAAAAGAGTAAGAAAGTATTCAGAATTTTATGGGGCAAAACGGATGAAAAATGACTCCCGGAATGCTATAATAGGGAACGGTAAAATATATAGCATCAAGAAGGGAGAATACGATATGAAAAAGATGTGGAAGCGGATATTGGCGATGACCCTATCAGCGGCAGTACTGGCAGGCTCGCTCTATATCCCGACCTATGCAGAGGACATTTCGGAAGAGACTGCAGTGCTTACGACTGAGGCGGCAGACACGACAGAAATGACGACAGAGGAAGAGACAACAGCGGCAGAGACCACAGCGACCGGGGGAGAAAAAACGGAGCTTACAGAGGAAACCGCATTGTCGGAAACGCAGGAGAACGCTACGATCGGAGCGGGTTCTCTGAATTATATCTATATGGACGACACCAATCTGTTTCAGGGAGATGAACAGACCATCGTAGTCAGCGTGGAGAGCCTGAAGGCAGTTACGGATAAGCTGCAGGATATCCGGCTCGGATATACGATCGATGGCGAAGAAGAAACAGTTTCTTATACAGAAATCCAGGATGATTTAATTTTATTTGAAAAGAAGTTTGAGCAGGCAGGGAAGTATGCACTGCTTTACGTTGATATTGTGACAGATGCAGGAACCAGACGGATCCTGTTTTCGGACTATGAGGTAACCGCAGAGTTTCAGGTAGAAGAAACCATTGGTTATGTGGATGGCGGGATTCAGATGGAGACCTATGCTGTCGGAGAGGACGGACTGGTTCCGGTTGCGGATCTTGACACTGTATTACCACAGATGCGCAGTGCAAAGGGCGAGGTTGTCGTAGTTCTTGATCCGGGACATGATAAGGTACACTGCGGAGCAGCAGGAAACGGTCTGCGCGAAGAAGATCTGACGCTTAAGATCGCGCAGTACTGCAAAGCGGAGCTGGAGCAGTACCGGAATGTAAAGGTGTATATGACCAGAAGCGACGGAAGCTGCCTGGATCCAAGCAGTAACGGCAGGTGTATGGTTGCCAGATGTAACTATGCAGCCAGTGTCGGCGCGGATCTGTTAGTCAGCATCCATATTGATGCCGGAAGTGCAACCGGCAGCGGCGCAATGGCGATCGTTGCAAAGAAGGGAAACTACCGGGATGATTTAAGTAATGCGACGCATGAGGCAGGTCAGAAGATTCTGAATCAGCTGGCAAAGATCGGACTTGCGTCCAGAGGATTACTGGTTCGGATGTCCGATTCCGACGGAGATGAGTATCATTATCCGAATGGTGCGGTGGCTGACTGGTATTCGATTACCAGAAACTGTATCAAGGTCGGTGTTCCGGGAATTATTATGGAGCACGGATTTATATCCAATCCATCGGATGTAGCGAATTTCTTAAACAGTGATGATAAGTTAAAGAAGATCGGTGTGGCAGATGCAACCGGTATTGCGGAATATTTTGGCCTCAGTAAGGGGTCCAAAGTGGCAGAGGCAATGAAGGATGATTCCATGGAGCCTTATACGGATAAGACCAAGAATGTTCCGGGCTTTATTGCATATCTGTACCAGAGTGTTCTCGGAAGAGTTCCGACCAAGAAAGAGGTTTCAGAATGGGTATACATTGTGGATACCAGACAGATGGACGGAACAACACTGGTGAAGAATTTCTTAAACAGTGCAGAGTTCACAGGTAAGAATTACAGTGATGATGAGTATGTGGAACGGTTATATGAGGTCGTGCTGCGGAGAAAATCAGAACCTGCGGGCAAACAGTATTGGATTTCCAGATTACAGTCCGGCAGTTCCCGGGCGCTGATCGCAGATCAGATCAGCCGGTCGCCGGAGTTTGAAACGCTGTGTGTAACCTATGGTATGGCACAGGGAAGTCACAGCATACAGTATGCAAAGACCTATCCGAAGATCGCAGAGTTTGTAACCGCTTATTATCAGGGACTGATGAACCGGAAGCCGGATCCGGATGGACTGGAATACTGGTGCAGAAGTCTGGTACAGGGTGGTGCAACCGCTGCCGATATTACCAAGGGCTTCCTGTACAGTCCGGAGTTCCGGGGCAGAAATCAGGGGCGTGAAGAGTTTGTGGAAGGTCTGTATCAGATATATCTCGGCAGAAAGTCAGATCCGACCGGAAAAGCATACTGGATCGGAACCCTGAAAACCAACAGTATGACAGAGAAGATTTCCGTGATCCGTGGCTTTATCCAGAGTCCGGAATATCAGGCATATTGTGAAAAACTGGGAATATTGGTTGGTAAATTGTAAGAAAAAGTGATTTTTGGTAAGGTTTACTTCCTATAGTAATAATGG
>CABQJA010000179.1 GCA_902464345.1 uncultured Clostridium sp. | reverse complement strand
AATTGAGGACAACAAAATGGATAAAAATATTAAAAGAAAACGTATTATATCAATCATAATTGTTGCAGTTCTGTTGGCTGCTTCGGTAATAGTATTTCTGTTGGTGGGAGAGCCGCTGATACAGTTTGTATCTGACAGTGACCGGCTGAGAGCCTGGGTAGATGAGAACTGGCTGGGAAGCCGGCTGGCGTATATAGGAATGGTTGTCTTTCAGATCGTGGTTGCGATCATTCCGGGAGAACCGTTTGAGATTGCTGCGGGATATGCATTTGGTGCGGTGGAGGGAACCGTCATCTGCGTACTGGGAAGTACGATCGGCGGTACGCTGGTATTTCTTCTGGTTAAGAAGTTCGGAGTGAAGCTGGTAGAGGTTTTTATACCGATGGAAAAGATACGGTCATTAAAATTTCTGCAGGATCATAAGAAGCGGGATATCATAGTGTTCCTGCTGTTCTTTATTCCGGGTACGCCGAAGGATGCACTGAGCTATTTCGCGGGACTGACCGATATGGACGTGAAGACCTGGCTGATCATTACAACCATTGCGAAGATTCCGTCCATTGTGACCTCGACGGTCGGTGGAGATGCGATCGGAACAAAGAAGTATCTGTTTGCTGTAGTTGTGTTCGGTATTACGGTCCTGATCAGCGGTGCTGGTCTCTGGTTCTACAACCATTATACGAAGAAGAAGCAGGCAGAGCTGGCAGTCGCGGAAGTTGAACAGGAAAAGAGTGAAGAGGATCAGCAGGATGGTCAGAACGTGGTAGAATAAGGAAAAGCAGGAATAAATGGTAAGAAAAGATAAAAATAATTGCAAATGAATTGCAATTGCATCTTGACATCCGCCCATTTGCGTGTGATACTTGTATCGAATCAGGAATAAATAAAGATACGAGGTAACGCGAAATGGGCATTTTAATTACATTTTTGTTAGGGATTTTTCTGCTGCTTGGAGTGCTGGTGGTAAGACTGGCAAAGGGCAGCAAGGTAATAGAACAGTTTTCAATATCGATTGCACTGGGTACGATGTGTTCCCTGGCAATCATAGAGCTGATTCCGGAGGTGTTTGAGACCTTTCATGGAAAGAATCTGGTATTTGCCGGGATTGCAGTGATTCTTGGAATCGTAGGTCTGAAGGCATTGGATCATTTCATCCCGGATCATGAGGAAGGAACAAAAGAGGATACGCAGACGCAGGAGAATGTGGTTCATATCGGAGTGATGTCTGCCGTTGCAATTGTACTGCATAACATTGTAGAGGGTATGGCGGTTTACAGTCTGACAGCGGAATCTGTAAAGGTAGGAATGCTGGTGGCACTGGGTGTCGGTCTGCACAATATTCCGATGGGCATGCTGATTTATTCCACACTGCAGAAGGACAGCCGGAAGAAACAGATTCTGGTACTCGGAGCGGCAGCCGGTTCGACCTTCCTTGGCGGATTGCTGATGGCATGGATCAGTCCGGTTCTGAATGAGTTTGTAATCGGTATTCTGATCTGTCTGGCACTGGGTATGTTGCTATATATCATTATATTTGAGCTGATTCCGCATTTAATTCACAGCAGTCGGAAAGGATTATCTGTACTTGGGACAGGAATCGGGGTTATAATTATAATCATCAGTACATTTCTGGAATAGGAGGTAGCATAGCCTATGAAGGCAACGAATGAGATTATTTCAACGAAGGCGAATACGTTATATGCGATGAAGAATCTGATCACCCATGCAAAGATTGAGCGGATGTATATTTTGCGGGTGAAGGATTACTGGAGAGATAAGGAGTCGGTATGCAGGGAGATCCGGGAACGGTTTGGCGGCTGCAGGATCGTGGTTCGGAGCTCCTCCAGTCATGAGGATTGTCTGAAGTCCTCCAATGCGGGACATTATAAGAGTATTCTGGATGTGGATTCAGCCAGTCTGCAGGAGATTGAGGAATCCGTAGATGAAGTAATAGATTCCTATGAAGAGGATATGGAATCGGCAGCAGAGGAACAGGTGCTGATCCAGAGACAGGCGACCGGAGTCTGCATCAGCGGTGTTATATTTACCAGAGATCTGAGGGAGAATCGCCCGTATTATCTGGTGAATTATGATGACCATGGTTCGACCGACAGTGTAACCAGCGGACGTGGCGGAAAGATGCTGTGGATCGCCAGAGATGTGGAGCAGGAACAGCTAAGTAAGCAGTGGCAGAATCTGATTACGGCAGTTCGGGAAGTGGAGAGCATCATTGAAGGAATCCCGCTGGATATGGAGTTCGCGATTAATGATTCGGATGAGATCATTCTGTTTCAGGTGCGACCGTTAGCGGCGGCGAATCTGCATACCGCACCGATGGATGAGACAACCTTTTATCTGTGTAAACGCAGGATCAAGGAGGCATATCAGAAGCGACTGGATGTATTATCCGGAGAACCGATGAAGTTATCCGATATGGCATTCTGGAATCCGTCGGAAATCATAGGCTCGAACCCGCGAACACTGGATTATTCCCTGTACCGCAGGATCATTACGCATCGGGCATGGAATGAAGGCATCCGGGAGCTGGGGTACTGTGCCCTGGATGAAGATCTGATGTATCAGGTGGGAAACAAGCCATATATTAATCTGAATTATTCGTTTTATTCCCTGATTCCGGAGGCATTACCCAAGGCATTAACGGAAAAGCTGGTGGCATATTATCATAAACGGCTGCAGCAGGATCTGTCCGCACATGATAAGATCGAGTTCGAGATCGTATTCAGCTGCTATGATTTCATGACGGAGAAGAACAGCAGACGTCTGTTGGATTATGGATTTACGGAAGAGGAACGGGCGCAGATCATAGCAGAGGTCAAGCGTCTTACTATGGCTGCGATCTACCAGCATAATGTGATTCTGGCGCAGGATAAGAGTTCCATCAATACGCTGGAATTTACCAGAAGTGAGATAGAGAAGATCGGTGAGAACTGCAATAATCCGAAGGAGCTGATGGAGACCGTAAAGTGGCTGCTGGAGGCGATTACGAGATACGGAACCCCGCAGTTTGCCAGACAGGCACGTATGGCATTTATGGCAAGAGCCTTTCTGCGGACACTGGTTGAGGCCGGCTATTATGAGCAGGCGGAGATGGACCGGTTTATGCAGTCGATCTCCACGGTATCTACGGAGTTCAATGAAGACTTTGAGGCCTATTCCAACGGGCAGATGAGCAAGGAGGAGTTTGACTCCAAGTACGGACATCTGCGGAGCGGTACTTATGATATTCGGACGGAACGGTATGATGCGATGAATTTCCGCCCGGTATCTGCCAAGAGCAGACAGCCGAAGGTAAATAAGAATATCGAGTTTGATCTGGCACCGATGCAACGGGCATTGGATGAGCATGGAATCCAGATCCCGGCAGAGGTATTTCAGAAGTTTCTGATCTCGGCAATTGAGCAGCGGGAGTATTTTAAGTTCGAGTTTACCCGTTCTCTGAGTCTGGTGCTGGAGTGGATCAAGAAGCTCGGACAGCTGATGGGCTTCCGGGTGGACGAGCTTTCCTGGCTGTCGATCGAGGATATAGAGCAGTATGACCGGGATATGGAACCGGAAGTATTGAAGGAACATTGGGCGTCAGTGATCGAGAAGAATCATACGGCATTTCGGAAGAACCGGAGTGTTCTGCTGCCGGAAGTGATCCTTTCGGCAAGAAGCATTGATATCATTCCGGTCTATGAGGCAAGACCGAACTTCATTACCAGCAAGCGGGTAGCCGGAGAAGTAGTACTGCTCGAAGAAGAGCGAGATGTGGATATTGACGGAAAGATTATAGTGGTTCCGCAGGCAGATCCGGGCTATGAATGGATATTTACGAAACGTATTAAGGGATTTATTACCAAATACGGCGGAGCGGCATCCCATATGGCAATCCGCTGTGCGGAGTTTGATATACCGGCGGCAATCGGATGCGGAGCTAAGATATATGATACGGTTTCCAAGCTGGATTATCTGGAGCTGGATTGCAGGAACGGAACGATCCAGCCCGGAATCCAGTATAATAATCTCCATGCTCTGATCACCCAGAGAGAAGGCGTCAATCAGTATGGTGACCCAACGGATATTCTGGAATCTGCTTACATACGGTTTTATGAGCTTATGGGCTTCATACCGAAGCCGGTATCGAATCATACGAAGAATTTTGAACGATTGTTTGATGATAAGATCGATCTGCTGATCGTAGTAGGCGGCGGAGCGTTAGACCCCAAATGGTATGACAGAGAGCATGAGGAAGAGACGCAGCCGAACCGGGACCGGACAGAGGCGAAGATGATACGGTATTGTGTGGAACACGGGATTCCGATCATAGCGACCTGCCGGGGTATGCAGTATATTAATGTCCTTTATGGCGGAAAGCTGTCGTACCATCCGGAGCTGCCGGTAAGCCGGCCGCGGGGCAGGGATCACCGGGTACATCTGTTGACAGAGAATCGGGATATTTATGTCAATAATTTCCACCAGGATGTGATCTTTGAAGGACAGCTGGCGCCATGTTTTACACCGATGGCAGTGGATGAGGAGAATCATGTGGTAGAGGCATATTACTCTGAAAAGATGAAGCTTCTGGCACTCCAGTGGCATCCGGAGCGGCAGTTTGAAACGGGAGAAGCGGAGGAGGAAACCCGGAGAATCATCGTAAACTTCATACAGAAATATATCCATTAAAT
>CABQJA010000178.1 GCA_902464345.1 uncultured Clostridium sp. | reverse complement strand
ATACCGACCTCCAATCGTTAGATTCTTAGGTCTAACTTTTGGGGGTCGGTACATTTCGTCTTCTCTGCCGATCCTTTTGTAATGTTTATAATGTAAGCGATGTAATTCTATTCAAAACAATGAATTAAGCTAAAGGCTTACCGGTCAGTAATTCATATGCTTCCAGGTATTTGTCAATCGTCTTCTGTGCAATCTCTTCCGGAAGTTCCCAGTTGTTATCCGGGTTTGCCTTTAACCAGTCACGTGCAAACTGCTTATCAAAGGATGGCTGGCTCTGTCCCGGCTTGTAACCCTCTGCCGGCCAGAAACGGGAGCTGTCCGGTGTCAGCATCTCATCGCCAAGCACGATATTTCCATTCTCATCCAGACCAAACTCAAACTTGGTATCCGCAATAATGATGCCCTTAGTTAGTGCATAATCTGCACATTTCTTATAAAGGGCAATGGTGTAATCCTTTAATTTGGTAGCATATTCCAGTCCCTTGCCCGGGAAAACCTTCTCCAGATGTTCAACACTCTGCTCAAAGGAAATATTCTCGTCATGATCTCCGATCTCAGCCTTGGTAGAAGGAGTATAGATCGGTTCCGGCAGCTTATCGGATTCTAACAGACCTTCCGGCAGTGTAATACCGCAGACGGTGCCGTTCTTCTGGTAGCTTGCCCAGCCGCTTCCTGTAATGTAGCCACGAACGATACATTCGATCGGGAGCATTTCAAGCTTCCGGCACATCATACTGTTTCCGTCAAACTCCGGCTTGTGGAAAAACTCCGGCATATCATTTACATCCGTTGAGATCATGTGGTTTGGAAGAATATCAGAAGTTAAATCAAACCAGAACTTAGACATCTGGGTTAAAACAGTACCCTTCTTATGGATGATGTTCTTGAGGATCACATCAAAGCAGCTGATTCTGTCAGTTGCAACCATGATCAGACTGTCACCGTTGTCATAGATTTCACGTACCTTGCCTTCTTTGATTGGCTTTAATTCGTTTGCACTCATTTGTTTTACCTCTCAATCTTAAGATTCAATATTCCTGTTAAGCATAGTAGATTTTGTTGAAAAAATCAATACCCGATTGTGGTAAATAGGCAGTAACAGGCTTGAATTTTCCGGGGGCATCATGTATAGTTATGTACAGGATTGATTTAAAGCTGT
Source organism: uncultured Clostridium sp. (assembly GCA_902464345.1). Taxonomy (GTDB): domain Bacteria; phylum Bacillota; class Clostridia; order Lachnospirales; family Lachnospiraceae; genus CAG-632. The sequence goes on along the minus strand of CABQJA010000178.1, from coordinate 3,543 downwards.
AAAGCGTATGCAAAGGAAAAGCAACAGTGGAGGTTAAAGGTATGAATCAAAACGGATTGATGATGCAGTATTTTGAATGGTATTTACCGGATGATGCTTCTTTGTGGAAGACACTGAAAGACAATGTTTCAAAGCTGAAGACCATGGGTGTCAGTGCAGTATGGCTTCCACCGGCATATAAGGGGGCACAGGGAATCCATGATGTGGGATACGGTGCATATGACTTATATGATCTGGGTGAATTTGATCAGAAGGGCACGATCCCTACAAAATACGGTACAAAGGATGAGTATCTGGCAGCGATTAAGGCATTACAGGCCAAGGAAATTGATGTCTATGCGGATATTGTGCTGAATCATAAAATGGGAGCCGATGAGACAGAGCAGGTGACGGCAGAAGAGTTTAATGCAGGAGACCGGAATCAGATGATCGGCGAGAAGAAGGTCATTCTTGGATGGACGAAGTTTACATTTCCGGGACGGAAAGGGAAGTATTCGGATTTCACCTGGAACTGGACACATTTTGATGGAATTGACTGGGATCAGAATGCAAGACAGGGAGGTATTTACCGCCTGGAGGGTAAGACCTTTGATCAGGATGTAGATGAAGAGAACGGAAATTATGATTATCTGATGGGATCCGATCTTGACTTTGAGAATCCGGAGGTACAGGAGGAGCTTTATCGTTGGGGTGAATGGTATCTGGATACGACCGGTGTGGATGGATTTCGTCTGGATGCAGTGAAGCATATCGGAAGCAGCTTCTATCGGGAATGGCTGCCGAAGATGCGGGAAGTGACCGGCAAGGAGCTGTTTACAGTCGGAGAGTACTGGCACTGGGATGTGAATCATCTGGAGTCCTATCTGGATCGTGTCAATAATACAATGAGTTTGTTTGATGTACCGTTGCATCTGCATTTCCATGATGCATCACGGGCACATGGAAATTATGATCTGCGTACCATTTTTGATAATACGCTGGTAGCAAGACGACCGATGGAGGCAGTGACATTTGTAGATAATCATGACAGTCAGCCGGGACAGTCCCTGGAGTCCTGGGTAGAGGACTGGTTTAAGCCTATGGCATATGCCATGATCCTGCTTCGGGAGAATGGCTATCCATGTCTGTTCTACGGAGACTATGCAGGGATTCCGAATAATCAGATCGCACCGATGAAACCGGTTCTGGATAAGCTGTTACGACTGCGGAAGAAGCATGCATACGGACCACAGCATGATTATCTGGATGATCCGAATGTGATCGGCTGGACCAGAGAAGGAGATGCGGCACATAAGGATTCCGGATGTGCGGTTGTCATCTCTGACGGTACCGGCGGTACGAAGCATATGTATATTGGCAAGCAGTTTGCAGGTAAGCATTTTGTGGATGCAATGAAGAATGCAAAGTACAATATTAAGATTGATGAAAACGGATTTGGCGATTTTTATGTGAATCGTGCAGCAGTATCTGTCTGGATTCAGAAGGAACCGAAAAACACAAAGGCAACACAGGAATAGACCAGAATATACCGGAAGAGGTGGAGAATATGGGAAAGACCATTCATACAGATGCAGTTGAGCTGTTGTTTGATGCGATTCAGACACTGCAGACAAAGGAAGAATTTTATGCGTTTTTTGAAGATCTGTGTACAGTCAATGAAGTATTATCGCTGGCACAGAGAATCGAAGTAGCACAGAAGCTGGAGCAGGGTAAGACCTATGTAGAGGTAACGAATGAAACAGGGGCATCGACGGCTACGATCAGTCGTGTGAACCGGATACTGAATTATGGAACCGATGGGTTGAAGACTGCACTGGAACGGCTGGATCCAACAGCAGATGCAGAGAAGGACCTAGAGAACTGAACCGGTATAGGCATAGATAAATCGGAAGTAAATAGCATACTACGAGATTAAAACAAAATCAAAACAAAAAGGCTGTCAGTCGGCAATGAATCGAAAGATCGATCGAAGTTGCCGGCTGACGGCCTTTAATGATTGTTCGTTATTGTATTATTTCTCTTCCTTCGCGTTTTTGGAAGCGTCTGCAGAAGAATCGGTACCCTGATCCGGTGCCAGTTCATCAATGATCTTCTCGACCAGCTGTGTTTTCAAATATATATCGTAGCTCAGTAAAGCAACGAAGGTGAAATCCTGCAGATAAGAAGCGGAATTCATAGCATCGGAAGCCAGCTCCGGATGCTCCTCCTTAATCTTCTGATTTACGATCTCATAGGTTTTGAAAATCTCCTGCTTATCCATCTGATACTGGAGCTGTGCCAGTTCCACAACGGTGGAATAAATGCTCTCCAGTGTTACGGAGTCCGTCTCGGAAGCATGGAAATATTTCTCAATCATCGGAGCCAGTAATTTCTGGATATCTCCAATGGACAGGAAATTCTTCAGATAATAAGTATAGATCAGAAGAATGATATGCTCCTTGGAATATTTCTTCTTCTCCGGTGGTGGCAGAAGATGATTCTTCGTGTAGTTGTTGATCATGGTCTTTGTCAGAATCTTATCATCCGGAGTTCTCTTGTTATTACTCAGATGCTTGTCCATAAAAGTTGTAACCTGATCCATATACAGCTCAATGGCAGGAATATCAGCCGGTTCAATATAATCCATTTGAATCGCATCACGAATTTGTTTTTTTATTTCATCAAATGACAGTCCGTCCATAGTATTATCCTCTCTTCGTTCTGACAACATAACAGCTATATTATATAGTAATAAAAACCATATGTAAAGAAAAATTAAAACCTACTGCATTACTGCGGTTTCACCTGTCCGAAGATTTCTCTGGTAACATCGGACTTGTTCATGGTATAAAGGTGAATGCCGTCAACCTTGTTCTCGATTAATTCCATTATCTGGCGGATGGCGTAATCAATGCCCGCCTTCTTCATATCCTCCGGAGAATCGCCGTACTTTGCAAACAGATTACTCAGCTCGGTCGGTACGGAAGAACCGGATAACTGGATGCTGGTTCCGATCTGCTTTACAGAGGTGATCGGCATAATACCTGCAGTGATCGGAGTCTGAATACCATGAGCCCGTGCAGCCTCCCGGAACTGCAGGAACTTCTGATTATCAAAGAACATCTGTGTAATAAAGAAATGGACACCGGTATCTGCCTTTAACTTCAGATGCTCCAGATCCTCTTCCACGGATGCAGATTCCGGATGCTTTTCCGGATAACATGCAGCAGCAATACACATATCGGAGGAGGCGGCATCGCGGATGATCGGAATGATGTCACTGGCATGCTTGAAATGCCGGTTGGCAAAATCCTCATCGGACATATCCCGTGGCTGATCCCCGCGCAGAGCAAGAACATTATGAACGCCCTTTTTGTTTAATTCCGCAACCATGTGACGGAGAAAATGTTCATCCATGGCAACTGAGGTCAGATGGGCAAGTGCCTCGATCTCACAGATATTCTGGATATAGGCGGCAATGGTGGAAGTTTTCTTGCTGGTACTTCCGCCGGCTCCGTAGGTGACACTGATAAAGTCAGGTCTGCAGGTCTGGATCTCGTCCAG